>PMJJ01000098.1 GCA_003157385.1 Actinomycetota bacterium
CCGCATCGGCACCAAGAGGATGCTCGAGATACTCGAGCGCATCTGCGCGGGCGAGGGCGAGCCAGAGGATATCGACAGGCTGCAGACGCTCGCCTCCGACATCATGGCATCGAGCCTCTGCGCGCTGGGGGGCACCGCCCCCAACCCGGTCCTCACAACCCTTCGCTACTTCAAGAACGAGTACGAGGACCACATCTTCAACCACAAGTGCACNNGAAGCAGCCGCACGTGATCGACGCGGATGCCTGCATCAGGTGCAAGATGTGCCTGTCGCGCTGCCCGTCCGAGTCGATCGTGTCCGAGTAGGATCCTAAAGACCTTGTTCAACGGGAGGTTGGAAGTGGAACAGATAAATGTGGAGATCGACGGGACCAGCTGCACCGGCCCTAAAGGTTCCACGATACTGGACATCGCCAAGGCGAACGACATATACATCCCGACGCTCTGCTACGACCCCAGGATGGAACCGTACGGCGCGTGCAGGCTGTGCCTGGTGGAGGTCGAGGGAGCCAGAGGCCTGCTCCCCGCCTGCTACGCCGAGGCTACCGACGGGATGGTGGTGAAGACCACCACCGAGAAGCTGGAGCGGATACGCAAGACGCTGGTGGAGCTGCTTCTGTCCGACCACGACATGGAGTGCCAGGGATGCGCGAAGTCGGGGCGATGCGAGCTGCAGGAGCTGGCCAACCGCTACGGCATCACCGAGAGCCCGTTCGTCGGCGAGAAGCACGAGTACGTGGAGCACGTTGAGAACCCGTTCGTGATGCGCGACTACAACAAGTGCATAATGTGCGGGCGCTGCATCAGGATATGCCGCGAGGTCCAAGGCGTGGGCGTCTACGACTTTATCAACCGCGGGTTCAAGGCGATACCGGGGACGCCGTACGACAAGCCGATGCAGGAAACTCCCTGCGAGTTCTGCGGGCAGTGCATATCCACCTGTCCCACCGGCTCGCTGAAGGCGAAGCCCTACGAGGGCGACGGCAGGGTGGCGGCGCGCGATATGCTGCGCAACGCCTGCGCTTTCTTCAAGATGTCCGAGGAGGACATGATGGAGGCCCTCGGCCTTCAGGGCTGGAAGGTGCGCACCACCTGCGCGTACTGCGGCTGCGGCTGCCAGCTCGACCTGCACGTGATAGACAACAAGGTGGTCGAGGTGACCTCCCCGAAAATGGTCGGCTCGGGCCAGGGCAACCTCTGCGTCAAGGGCCGCTTCGGCTACGACTTCATCGCCTCCGACGAGCGGCTCAGGAAGCCTCTGGTGCGCAAGGGCAAAAAGCTGGTCGAGACCTCCTGGGACGAGGCGCTGGACCTGGTGGCCTCCAAGCTTTCCGGCATCAAGAAGAAGAGCGGCGCCGACTCGATAGCTGTCCTGTCGTCGGCCAGGGCGACCAACGAGGACAACTACCTCATCCAGAAATTCACGCGCGCGGTGGTGGGCACCAACAATGTCGACCACTGCGCCCGATTGTGACACGCTCCCACAGTCGCCGGTCTGGCGAAAACGTTTGGAAGCGGAGCGATGACCAACACGATGGACGACATCGAGCAGGCGAAAGCCATCCTGGTCATAGGATCAAACACCACCGAGGCGCATCCGATCATCGGCCTGCGCATCAAGAAAGCAGTCATGCAGAATGACTGCAAGCTCATCGTCGCGGAGCCCAGGCACATACGGCTCTGCTATTACGCCGATAAGTGGCTGCAGCACATGCCCGGTACGGACGTCGCGCTCCTCAACGGGATGATGAACGTCATCATCGCCGAGGGCCTCTACGACGAGAAGTTCGTCCACGAACGCTGCGATGGCTTCGACGAGCTGGCCGAGCTGGTCAAGGAGTACACCCCCGAGAGGGCAGCCGAGATAACGGGCGTTGCGGCCGAGGACATACGTGAGGCGGCGCGCACGTTCGCCAACGCAGACTGCGCGGCCATCATCTACGCGATGGGCATCACCCAGCACACCACGGGGACCGACAACGTCGTGACCGTTGCCAACCTTTCCATGCTCACTGGCAACATCGGCAAGCCGGGCGCCGGGGTAAACCCGCTGCGCGGCCAGAACAACGTCCAGGGCGCCTGCGACATGGGCGCGCTACCCAACGTGTTCACCGGCTACCGCCCCGTCACCGACGAGGACGTCCGCAAGAAGTTCGAGGAGGCCTGGGGGGTCGAGCTGCCCTCCGAACCCGGGCTGACCGCGACCGCGATGATGGACGCGGCCGCCAAGGGCGACATCAAGGCGATGTACATCGTGGGCGAGAACCCGATGATGTCCGACGCCAACCTGCACCACGCGGAGGCGGCGCTCAAGAACCTCGACTTCCTGGTGGTCCAGGACATATTCCTGACCGAGACCGCCGAGCTCGCCGACGTGGTGCTGCCGGCCTCGTCCTTCGCCGAGAAGGAGGGGACGTTCTCCGCCACGGACAGGCGGGTGCAGAGGGTCCGCAAGGCGGTCGAGCTCCCCGGAGAGGCGCGCGCGGACAACGAGATAGTCGCAGAGATCTCAAAGCGGATGGGCTACGACATGGGCGACGTGACCCCGTCACGGGTAATGGACGAGATCGCCAGCCTTACACCGCATTACGGCGGGATCAGCCACGCGAGGCTCGACGAGGGCATCACGATTCACTGGCCGTGCCCGGACGCTGAGCATCCCGGTACCCCCATCCTGCACACCAAGCAGTTCACCAGGGGCAAGGGCTGGTTCTGCCCGGTGGAGTTCGTGCCGCCCGCGGAGGTGGCCGATTCGGAGTACCCGCTGGTGCTCACCACCGGCAGGGTGCTGTGGCAGTACCACACCGGGACGATGACCCGCAAGGTCGACGGCATCAACGAGATCGACCCGCACGGCAAGGTATGGATAAGCCCGTTCGACGCTGAGAAGCTCGGGGTGGAGTCCGGCAAAGAGGTGCAGGTGAGCACCCGGCGCGGCGAGATAAACATCGAGGCGATGGTTACGGAGAGGATGCCCGAGGGCGTCATCTTCATACCGTTCCACTACGTGGAAGCCGCGGCCAACACTCTGACCAACGACGCCGTCGACCCCGTATCGAAGGTGCCGGAGTTCAAGGTCAGCGCGGCCAAGGTCTTGGTCAAGTAGAGAGCCTGCTGGAGCAGCGAGTGGACGAGACGCTGGAGAAAACCGAGGGCGGCGAGAAGCGCGGATCGGCGCCTGAGGACGTGAAGATACTCGCGTTCCTGTGCAACTGGTGCTCCTACGCCGGGGCCGACCTGGCGGGCGTCTCCAGGTTGCAGTACCCGCCCAACGTAGTCGACATCAGGGTCATGTGCACCGGCACCATCTCTCCCTACTACGTACTCAAGGCGTTCCAGGAAGGTATCGACGGCGTGCTCATCGCCGGCTGCCACATCGGTGACTGCCACTACGACAAGGGCAACTACATGACCGCCAAGAGGTTCAGGGTGCTCAAGGACATCCTGGCCGCCGCGGGCATCGACCCCCGGCGCATCCGGCTCGAGTGGGTCAGTGCGGCCGAGGGCGCCAAGTTCCAGGACGTCATCACCTCGTTCACCGAGCAGGTCAGGGCGGCCGGACCCTCGCCGCTGGCTCCTAAGCGGGGCAAGTGATGAAGGAAGAGCTGCAAGAGGCGCTGCGCGAGGCGCTGGAAAGCGGGAAGGCCAGGGCGGCCGTCGTGTTCACTGAGCGCGACGGGGAGCTCGTCCCGCGGCTCGTCACCAGCCCGGATGACCCGGCCCTGGACAGCATATACGAGGGGGACCGCCGCTACCCGACGGCGTCCTTCGCGATGATGGTCCTGCCTCTGATCGACGGTAAGCTGGCGCTTCCCGTGCGGGAGTGCGACCGGCGCATGCTGGTGGAGCTCGATAAATACAACCAGGTCGATCCCGACAGGCTGCTGCTGGTGGGTGTGCCTTGCTCGCAGGAGGTCGCCGACGCCTGCGGGTGCGCACATCCCTCTCCCCCTGAGGAGATAACCGTGGTGGGCCCGCTGGCCGAGCCGGCGGAGGCCTCTCCCCTGCCGGAGGCGGTGGCCGAGGACCCGGCCGAGCGGCTCGCCTTCTGGATGGACAGCTTCTCCAAATGCATCCGGTGCATGGGCT
The DNA here is from genome assembly GCA_003157385.1 of Actinomycetota bacterium. GTDB lineage: Bacteria > Actinomycetota > Geothermincolia > Fen-727 > Anoxymicrobiaceae > FEN-680. Next base: position 4,090 of record PMJJ01000098.1, read on the forward strand.
GCCGTAACATCTGTCCGATGTGTTTCTGCGAGGAGTGCGCGCTCGACGACCCCGACCTGGTCGGCGCGGATTCGAAGCCTCCCGAGATCCCGATATTCCACCTCATCAGGGCCTTCGACATGGCCGACCGTTGCATCGACTGCGGGATGTGCGAGTCGATCTGTCCCGCCGAGATTCCACTGCGGCAGCTCTACCGGCTGGCGCGCGCCTCGGTGAAAGACGCCTTCGGCTACGAGCCCGGCCTGGACGCGGGCGAGCTCAGCCCCCTTGGCGAGCTGGGGACGCCCGCCGACCTCGGCGGCATGGACGAAGGCTTCCGCTCGGGATGACCTCAGCAAGCCCCGCGCATTGAAACATCGTTCAACACAAAGAGCGCGGATCCGGATCCGCGCTCTTGTTATTTCTAATTCTTAAAGGAAGCGGTCGCCTGTCTACAGCTCCAGGTAGGAGGCCGCGAAGAGCGTCTCCTCGTGGAAGAGCTTGACCGTCTTCTTGATCGCCACCTGCAGCGGGTCGCTCAAGTCGAGCTCGCCTTCCTTGAGGCCTTCGGCTATCTGCGTCAGGTCGTACTCGGGGCTCTCCATGCGCGCAACCGCCATCAGCTTCTCGTCGTTGGGGTCCACGATGGCCCCGTCCATCCCGTGGCCCATCAGGGCCGCCAGGAAGATGCGGTTCACGAACTCGGCGTTCTCGGGGGTTAGCCCGCACTTGTTGCTGACGTTGGAGAGGCCGCACACCAGGTGGGGCTTCTCCGGAAGCTCCGAGAACATCTGCGTCGCGTCGAGCAGCGCGTGGACCTGGTCCTGCGCCACGCCGACCGGGAGCACGATCGGGTCTATCCAGTAGTCGTCATGCCCGAGCCCGGCGGCCTCGAAAGCCATCATCAGGTTGTAGCCGTTGGTAACGCGCTCCTCCGCGTCGCGCGGCACGCCGGCCTCGCTGGTGCAGAGCCCCACTGCCTTCGCCTTGTACTCGAGCGTGAGCGGGATGAGCCTGTCCATGCGCTCCTGGACACTCGAGATGGAGTTTACGATCTTGGGGTTCTTGCCGACCTTCAGACCGGCTTCCATCGCGTCCATGTTCATCGTGTCCAGCGAGAGCGGCAGGTCCGTGACCTCCTCGATCGTCTCGACCATCCACTGCATGATCTCCGGGCCGTTCTTGGTGGCGGGCCCGAGGTTGATGTCTATGCAGTCGGGCTTGCCCTCGAGCTGTTTGGTCACCATTGCCTGGATGGGACCCTTCTCGCGGGCGATCATTGCCTCCTTTATGCTGGTCGTGATCACGTTGACCTTCTCGGCGATGATGTACATCTCTACCTCCTTGCCATCTCCTTGTCTGACTGTCTTATCTAGCGAGCTTCGCGCTCTTCGAGCAGTTTGTGCGCGAAGTACGAACTCCTCACCAGCGGCGCCGCGGCCACCGCTTCGAAACCCAGCGCCCGGGCCTTCACCTCGAGCTGCCCGAACTCCGACGGCTCCCAGTAGCGCTCCACAGGCACGTTCCGCTCGGCGGGCCTCAGGTACTGCCCCACGGTCAGCAACGAACACCCCGCCCCGTGCAGGTCCCGCATGAGCTCCTCGACCTCCAGGGAGGTCTCCCCCAACCCGACCATGAAGCCGCTCTTCGCGGGCATCCCCGCTGCGGCGGCCTGCTCCAGCACTGCGAGCGACCTGGCGTAGTCCGCCTGCGGACTGACCGTTTCATAAAGCCTCTCGACCGTCTCCACGTTGTGGTTGAAGACGTCCGGCCTCGCCGCCAGGACCACCTCGACGTCGGCAGCCCTTCCGGCAAAATCAGGCACCAGGACCTCCACCATCGCCCCCGGCAGCCGGGCGCGCACCGCCCGTACCGTACGCGCGAAATGCTCCGCGCCCCCGTCGGGCAGGTCGTCCCTGGTCACCGATGTGACCACCACGTGCTTCAATCCCATTCCGGACGCGGCCCTCGCGACCGCTTCCGGCTCGCCGGGCTCGGGCGGCTCCACCCCGCCGGTCGGCACCGCGCAGAAGGCGCAGTCCCTGGTACAGCGGGCCCCCAGTATCATGAAGGTCGCGGTGCCCGCGGAGTAGCACTCACCCCTGTTCGGGCACTTCGCCCCCACGCAGACCGTGTTGAGCCCCTCGCGCTCCAGCAGTCCCTCGACCTGCCTGAGCTCGGGTCCGCACTCGACGGACCTCAGCATCCACCTCGGCATTCGCGAGCCGGCCCGGGACCCCGACTTCATTCTAGAAATACCTGTCCCGCATGGCCGCCGACACCTCCGCGGTGAGCCTCAACGCCCGTTCCGCCACCTTTACCGTGGCCGGACCCAGGCCGCACGATGGAGAGACCAGCGCGCGTGCCGCGAGCGTCTCCCGGTCGAGCCCCCTGGCCTCGAGCATGTCGAAGGCTCCCTCGAGCCGGCTCTCCATATCTTCGCACGACACCTTGAAGACCGTCTCGTCCTTGGGCACGATGCCCCATGCTATCGAGCCGCCCCGATCGAGATGCTCGGCGATCTCGGCGTCGTAGGCGACGAACGGCTCCATGTACTCATAGGCGTCGAAGTGGACCACGTCCACCCCGATGGCGAAGACCATCGACCAGTCGGTGTTCCCGCAGCAGTGCACGCCGGTTATGTCGGCTCCGCACCCCGCCAGGCACTCCTTGATCTCGCCTACCACCTGCTCGCGGCTCACGCTGATGAGCGCTGATCCCACCGAGTGGAGGTAAGGCTCATCGTAGAACATGATCACCTTCGCGCCGGGCGCCGCGCCCGCCAGCTGGCGGCTCTGCCACTTGCCCTTGAGCGTCAGAGCCTTGACGATCACCTGCTCGAGGGTCTCGTTGTAGAGGCTCGCCCTCTTGTCCTGGTCAGTGACCGTGAGCCCGAACGATATCGGCCCGGTCACCTGGCCCTTCAGGAAGGGCCTCTCCGCGAGCTCGGCGGCAAACGTCCCGTCCAGAAACAGCGCCAGCCCCGCCGCGAAATCGCGGCTCATCGCGAACCTGTCGAGGTCCTCTTCGATCACTGCCTGGTAGAAATCCTCGAGCTCGCCCGCAAACGCGTCGTCCACCTGAAACCACATGCGCCTGGCGGCCGCATCCACCTTGATGCCCGGCATCCCCTCGGAATACTGGGCGTACATGTTCTCTCTGAAACCCAGGCCGGGCAGCTGCGGCCAGGCGGCCACCTCTCCGAACGTATCGAGCACGATCCGGCATGCCAGCTCCGCGTCGGCGTGCGGGAGGGTCCCGATCGCGATCATCGCGAACCGGGGCTCGAATCCACTCACAGGGGTCTGACCCCTTTTTGCTGTTCGACCACTCTGAATCACCAGATGTCTTTTATGCACCAAGGGGTCTTACTCCGACCATTACCTCTTACTCTTACATCGCGTTTATATCGAGTTCAGCCTCTTCGAGGATCCTCGGTACGACGCCTTCCTTGCCGATGGCCATGATGTGGACGCCGTCGGCCAGGCCTTCCTCGCGGATCCGCTTGATGTGGCGCGCCATGATGCTTATGCCGACATCGATAGCCTTGCCCTTCTCAGCGGCCGAGAGCTCTTCGATCAGGTCGTCGGGCACGATAACGCCCGGCACGTTCTTGTTCATGTACTTGGCCATCCCGGCGCTGGTCAGCAGCACCAGGCCCGCCTGCATCTTGATGGGATACTGGCGCGCGATCTTCATGAACTTCGCGAAGTTGTCCATGTCGTAGATCGCCTGGGTCTGGAACCACTCGGCGCCCGCATCGACCTTTTTCTCGAACTTGATCAACTGCGGCTCGATCGGAATGGACTCGGGTGTCACGATGGCGCCCTTGTAGAACTTGACCGGGGCGTTCATCTCGTTGCCCCCGAGGTCCTTGCCCTCTTCCATGGCCCGGATCATGTTAAGCAGCTGGACCGACTCCAGGTCGAAGACGGACTTACACTCTTTGTGGTCACCGGTCGGCACGGAGTCGCCGGTCAGGCACAGCACGCTTCGCACGCCGCGGGTGTACGCGAACAGCATCTCGTTTTCCAGCGACATGCGGTTGCGGTCCCGGCAGGTGACCTGCAGGTTCGGCTCGCCGCCGCGCTCCAGGATGATCAGCGCCGTCGCCAGCGACGGGTACCTCATCACCGAGCTCTGGTTGTCGGTGATGTTCATCGCGTGGACCTTGTCCTTCAACAGGTCGACGTTCTCGATGACCTCTTCGATATCCGGGCCCTTTGGTGGTCCGATCTCACCGGACACGAGGAACTTGCCGGATTCCAGTACCTCCTGGATGGAAGGCTTGGCGTTCTTTATCTTGAGCTCTTCCCATACTTTCTCCACGCTCATTCTACTCACCGCCCTTCTTGCGCTCGATCACAAGTCGACCGGGCTTCAGGACGGGGTTCCAGTTCTTGGGCGGCTGGTACTCCTTCATCTTGTCCAGCCTGCCCTCTTTCTCGAGCTGCTGGTAGATGAGTGTCCAGGCGCAGTCCTTTTCCGGGTCCACTTCGCACTTGCCATCGTTGGTGCCGCCGCAGGGACCGTTGAGGATCCCCTTGTGGCAGCGGGTGACCGGGCAGATGGCGCCGGTCACGTCGAGGATGCAGTCGCCGCAGAGCCGACACTTCTCCTCAAACTGCCCCACGCGCATCACGTTGCCCAGGAACAGAGAGTCGTTCGCCGGGTAGCACGGCTTGTCCGTCGCATCGCGGGTCGACTGCACGCCCGCGCCGCAGCCCATGCACAGGATACAGTCGGCTTTGGCGACCTCGTCCTTGTGTGCGCGAAACTCCTTGGCCACGTCGAGCTCNNGCGCAGTCCCCGCAACCAACCAGGAAGACGCTCCTGGCGTCCCCCAGCTCTTTGAGGATCGCCTCAAAGGCTTTCTGCTTCGTTACGATCATTTGCTCCTCCTATGGGTTCTTTCTCTACCTACTGGTTCACGTAATTGCGCAGGTACGCGGAGATGTCCGCCGCCTCGCGGGGGCCGATCAGGATCTCCCAGTCGGGCAGCTCCTCGTCGAGCTCGCCCGATATCTGTGCAACGTATCCGGGGATTATGACCTTGCGATGGTTCACCTTCTCCGCGATCCCCGAGGTGTTGATGAACTTCGCTATGGCGTCCGGCACGAACTTGCCGGCCGCCCAGGCGGTCAGGACCGACTGGCCCTCTGAGTCCACGATGCCCAGCCAGGCGTCGATCTTGGACGACTCCACCTCGCCGGACACTATGAAGTAGGTCAGGCTGAAGTTGGTGGTCACCAGGACCGGCGAGTCGGGGCCGGGGCTTCCGATCTCGTAGAACTTGCTGTCCACGGCCATCGGCTTCTGCGGGTCTGTGTAGATGTTCTGGATCTCCACCTGCAGCGGATACTGCAGCCACGCGTCTGCTTCGGAAAGCACCACGATGTCGGCGTACTTGGCGATGTATATGCCGGCGGAGGCGCCTTGGAGGTAAATGTCGTCCGTCTCCTCGCAAGGCAGCGCGATGATGGGGAACCCGAACGCCTTGAACTTGGCGTTCAGAGCGGCCCTGCGGATGGCGATGAGCGCCTCGAACGTGTCCTTCAGCGCGCGGGTGCCCGGGTCGAGAATGAGGTCCTTGAGCCCCATGCCCGTGGCCTTGTCGGAGAGCTCGGCAAGCGAGTCCAGGCTGTCGCCCTTGAGCACCAGCGGAAGGCCTTTCTCTTTTGCCAGCTCACCCATCGCCTCGATGTTGGCGGCCGTCGCGCAGTAGAGGAGCGGGTTCTTGTCACCGATCACCTCGAGAGCGGCCTTCATGACTTCGACGTCCTCGGTCATGGGCATCAGCGCGCAGTCAGTCATGCCGCTGACCTTTCCCACAAAATCCTTGAACTTACCGGCGTCGCCGGACTCGCACTTCAGCGCGACCAGCTTGACCTCTATATGCTGGCCCACCCTGTCCCACGAGTCGGCGTTCACCTGGTCGACCTTGGCCTTCAGATCGTCGTCCGACATCGAGTCGGAAACCAGGACGCCCATCCCGGTCGGGTTCACGAACCTCTTCTCGTGACGGAACAGGACGAGCTCCTCTCCCGTCTTGAACTCCTTGGCCCCCTGGCCGATGACGACCCCCCGGACCGGCGGCGCCGCGGCGTCCGCGAGAGCCTCCTTCGCCTCCTCCGACACGTGCGGGCAATCCTCCAGCTTGGCCTGTCCGCCGGCGAGCTTCATGGCGAACGCCAGGCATGTCGGCAGCTTGCAATCTCCGCAGTTCGTCTTGGGGAGCAGCTTGAATATATCGAGACCGCTCAGTGCCATCTCCCTACTCCTTTCGTCTTATCTCAATCGCGTCTCTGAATCGCCCCGGCCTGAGCCCCTCCCGGTGGGGAGGGGGCTGGGTGGGGTTTGTTTCTGTTATCCGAGCATCGGGTCCATGGTCAGCGCCGGGTGCTCCTTCTCCGTCAGGAACGGAAGGATCTCGTCCTCGGTCAGGCCCACGGTCTCGTCGGCGATCTTGTCGACGAAGTCCGGCGTACCCAGCTCCTCGGCCCGCTTCGACATCTGCTCGTGCAGGGTCTCCTTGAGCTCCTTAGGCATCCAGACGATGCGGTGGAAACCGCCGTCGGCGCTGATGAACTTCTTGGATGTGATGTACACCTTGCCGATGCCTACGAAGCCGGGCGTCACGTTGCCGCCGCCGACCGAGCCCGCCAGCGTCGAGAAAGACATCCCGCAGGGCGTCTCCTTGCCGATGAACTCGCGGTTGACGATCATGACGCCGTTGCACATGGGCAGGAACGACACGATGCACTCGAAGCACCCGCACGAGGTCATGGGGTCCTCCATCATCGTGTAGGCGTTGAACTTGTCCAGCTTCTGGCCGGAGTTGTCATAGACGAACTTGTTGACGTTGACCCACTGGCCCTTCGCCTCGTCTATCGCATCGCCCTTGGGTATCGGCTGGTTCGGCCCGGTGGGGTCGATCTCGTAGGCAGCCTTACAGTCGAGCCAGTTGTAGGCGCCGCAGAGGCCCAACCTCTCGGGGGTCACCACGCAGACGTGGGTGGGAGCGAACGACTGGCAGAGCGTGCAGGAGTAGAAGATGTCGGTGGTCTCGTCGGTCATACCGGCGGTGCGCTCGTCGCGGACCCCGTACTTCTCGCGGGCCTTGGCGAGCCACTCGCTGCATTCGGGCTCCTTGGTGTAGAGCGTGACCTCGACCTTGTCCACGATGGCGGGGAACTCGCCCAGCAGCTTGGCGTGGAGGATCTCGCCGTAGTCGCGTATCTTGAAGCCCTTGTCCTGCGCCTTCTTGCTGATGCGGGTCCAGACGATGTCGCGCTGGCCCATGTGCCAGATGCCCTCGGCGCCGTTGATCAGGTGGTGGCACTGGCGCTCGAGAATGGACTCGAAGTCCTCCTGCATCTTGCGGCCCGCCACTGTTATGACAATACCGAGCGGCAGGGCCGCGCCGGCCTCTACGTCGTCGATCTCAGGACCGACGACGGTTATCTTGCCGTCCTCTACCTCGTCCATCTCCTTCATCTCGACGAACTCGAACCCAGGGGTGATATTCCCGCCGAACTGGACGTACATGTCCTCCTTGCGGATGCGCTCGCCCTCGAAAGCCGGGCCGTACGCCATCGGTATGGGGACCTTGGTGACCTGGATCTTCAGGCCGCGGACCTCAACCGCCTTCTGGACGATCTGGTCGTGCGGGATGTTGGAAACGACGTGCTCGTAGGTGCACACGCCTGTGGGCAGGATCTCCGGGATCGGTGTGTCCGCGATCGTCGGGAACCCGTAGTTGATAGCGCCGGCGGCATTGGCGTACCACTCGTCCGTGACCTCTCCCAGCGCCATGACAAAGGCGAAGATCCTGTTCTTGTTGTACAGGAGCACCTTGCGGAAGTCACCGGGTTGCGCCCCGCCGAAGCTCATCGCCGCGCGGGCCGCGAAGCCCAGCGAGTAGACCGCTGAGCCGATCTCGTGCCCGTAAGGCACGATGCGGGTCTCCCACCCCAGCTGGACCCCGATGCTGTCCAGCTGCTCCGCAACGGTGGTGCCGTTGAAGTTGCCGCTGGTCCAGACGTAGAGGTTCTTCTGCTGGAGCTCCTTGACTATGTTCTCGGCCGTCTGGGGGTCGGGCGCCGAACCGGCCAGCGCGCAGAACCCGGGGGCCGAGCCGTCGACGAACTCGACCCCGCGCTCGCGCATGATCACGTCATCCGCGGCGCCGAGCCATATGCCGTCGACCGGGTTGGGTCCGTCGATGTACTTGATGGCCTCCTCCAGCTCCTCCATGAAGAGCGTGGCCATACCGGCGTCGAGCGTCGGCCCCAGGTAAGGGGTCCACATGTTCTCGGCCGGCACCGGCGGGAGCAGGTCTTCGGAGATCTTCATGACCTTGGCGAAATCTCCGAGCTTCTCAACCTTCTCACCGGTCATCGCGTAGATGATCGGCAGGTAGTATGCGGTGTTGGGGAAAGCTACTTCCTGGCTCTCCCCGTGCTTCTGTAGGGCCTCATCGATTCGCGCCGCCACCCGGTCGTGGATGGCATGCGCCCCTCTGATTGCGGCACTTGCGATTATCTTCGACATCCAAAATCCTCCTTGTATCGGTCGGAGTGCCCAGCAGAGGCCTCTACTCGATAGACAGTTCTCGCCTCATCGCCATGTCGTACAGTACTCGCTCGCGCTTGCCCAGGATCCCCAGGGCCTCGCGCTTGGTATCTATCTTGTTGAGCAGAGCCCCGACCATCTTGTCCGGGTCTGGCTCGAAGCCCCAGGTGTTCCCGTAGATCTCCTGGTAGCCCTCGAACAGGTAATCCGTCAGGGTCTTGCTTCCGGTGGTGGGCCACCTGGCGCCAAAGATGACGCTGGCGCCCGACGCTACGAAGTACTGGCCGATCGCGATGGCCTTCTCGCTCATCCACTCTGGAGCGCAGCCGATCGCGGGCAGGTCCGAGATGTCGTCACCCAGGCCGCCTTCCTTGGCCATCGCCGTGAGGGCGACCAGGATGCGGCTGTTGTCGACGCAGGAGCCGGCGTGCAGTACCGGCGGTATGCCCACAGCCTCGCAGATCTCTCGCAGGCCCTGGGGCATCATGCCTTCCTTGTAGGCTATCTCCGGGGTCATCAGGCCAGTCTTGGCGACCGCCTGGGCCGCGCAGCCTGTCATGACGACCAGGCAGCCGTTGGCCACGAGCTCGCCGACGACCCGCACCGTGATGCTGTCGTGCACGACCCTGGGGTTGGAGCATCCGACAACGCCTACGACACCCCTGATGCGGCCGTCGATGACGCCGTCGTTGAGCGGCCTGTAGGAGGAGCGGAAGTGGCCACCGAGCATGTAGTTGATGTACTCG
>PMJJ01000085.1 GCA_003157385.1 Actinomycetota bacterium
GTCCTCGCGTCTTTGAGATCAGCGGACTCTCTAAGCTCCCCGAGACGCTGCGAATCGCTCGCAAAAGGCTCACCCTGCCCCCGTCACAACACCCCCCTATATAAATAACAATTTAATATAACTGGCTGCCCAGCAGAAATGGATTCTGAAGTGAGTCCGTAAACGCACCATGGTGTCAGGAACCATGGTGCATTTTGGCGCTAGAATGACGAGTTATTGTTGGCGAGGCATACCTTCTCCAGCGGACGTTGAGTCCTCGAAGGGGAGCTGGAAAAGGTATACCGAGCTATTTCGGGATCATCGAGAGGATGAGCTCCCAGACCTTGAGCACCTTGTCCAGCGCGGCCTGGTCGTGCTGCATGCAAGTGTACATGCGCGTACCGGCCAGTGAGTTTACCCCGTTGAGGGCGGCGACCATCTGGTAGTCCTCGGCGGTCTTGCGCCGCGTGATGACCTCGAACGCCTTCTCGCCGGTGATGTCCACCCAGAAGAACCCGGTGGTCACGTACTGGATGATGGGCCCGAAGTTGTAAAGGAAGAACGGCAGGTCCGGCCTGGTGGCGAACAGCGCGTTGACCTCGCTGGTGATCTTGTCGGCGATCGCCGTCGACTTCGCCACCGCGTCGTTCTCCTCCATCAGCCTGATGGCATGATAGCAGGCGCCGCACGAGATCGGGTTGCCCGCCAGCGTGCCGCCCAGGTACGGGCGCTGACCCATGCCCGCGCCGACTATGTCCATGATCTCCTTGCGCCCCGCGACCGCCCCGGCCGACGGGTAGCCGTGAGCCACGATCTTGCCCAGCACCGTAATGTCCGGCTCGATGCCCATGTACTTCTGCGCCCCACCCATGTCCAGGCGGAAGCCGGTGACGACCTCGTCGAAGATCAGCAGGGCCCCGTTGGCCTTGCACAGCTCGGCGCAGCGCTTGTTCCAGTCCGGGTGCACCGGGTGCACTCCGCTCTCTCCACCCACCGGCTCGAGCACCAGGCACGCCACCTCGCCTTTGTTGTCCTCGAAGAGCTTCTCCAGGGCGTCGAAGTCGTTGGGCTTCACCTCGAGAAGGTTGTCGAACGTCTGCGGCGGTATCCCTGGAGAGTTCAAGCCCGCGGTGCCGGGGACGTGCAGCGAGAAGACGTACTGGTCGTACCAGCCGTGGTAGCTGCCTTCCATCTTTATGACTTTCTGGCGCCCGGTGACAGCGCGAGCAATGCGCAGCGCCGCCATGTCGGCCTCGGTGCCCGACTGCAGGAAGCGCACCACGTCGACTGACGGCATGTGCTCGATTATCTTCTTCGCCGCCAACAGTTCGTACTCGGAGGTCAGACCGGTGGACGGCCCTTTCTCCTTGATTATCTTGATGATCTCGTCATCGAGCGGGTCGTAGTGGTGTCCCAGGATGATCGGCGCGCCGCACATCAGAAAGTCGGTGTATTCGTTGCCGTCGACGTCCCACATCTTGTAGCCCTTGGCCCGGTCCATCGCCAGTGGGAACGGGTGGCTGGTCGCCAGGTTGTGCTCGACCCCTCCGGGGATAAAGCCCTGGGCTTCCTCGAAGATGGCCAGCGACTTCGCCCGGGTCTTGTAGAACTCGGCCTTGACCTTCTGAAGGGCCTCATCGGGGATCGGATGCAGCTCATCGTCCATGCAGCGCTTGCGCCGCTCCATTATCTCGTCGTAATCCATGGTCTCACCTCGCTATGTCGGCATGCTCCAACGATCGGTTTCCGTGCTGAGATTTTATCAGAAGGATTATCGGCGTGGCATAGCACACGCGCCTTCGCGCTATGTCTGCCTGCTGGTCCCCAGAATGCGACCTGCCGCCCGGGTGAGTAATCCCGGCAGCGACTGGTTCTTCATGATGTAGCCGTCCACTCCCAAATCCAGGAAGGACTTGGCCACTTTCTCGTCGTTGTGGCCTGTGACTACGATCACGGCCGGTCTGTCGGTTAGTTTCAACAGGACCTGCATGAGCTCAATGCCGTAGCCGTCGGGAAGCATGTAATCGAGAGTAACCAGGTCAAAAGGCGAAGAAAGCAGCTTTTCCCGCGCCTGGCTCAGATTCTCGGCCACAATCGCCTCGACCCCGAAGTCTTTCTCCAGCAACTTCACTATCAGGCTGGCGGTTTCGCTCTCGTCCTCGACCACCAGGACTTGTCTCGGTCTCCCTTTCTCAAGTGCGGCGGCCACACCATCAGCCATTATGCCTTGAGGCTCATTTCGATGCGCCCCAGTTTCTTCTATGGTTGTTTCGTCATACATGCTGCGATCGAACCCCCTGTTTAAGCTCCCTGATGACCTAGTTCCATGCGCCCCGATCAAAACCTGTGCCTGCTGGCGGTCTTCGCGCGCGCAGGGCCGCTGCGCAGCGCGTGTCAAATGCAATAAGATAGCCGAAGCAACAGGAGAGCAAGGAGGCGGAGGCTGTGGGCTGCGCCGCGCAGGAGAGAATTGACACCGCGATCAGGCTGGGAAAGCCGGACCGTGTGCCTGTCGCCCCCATGCTCGATATCTTCGCCGCCCGGTACGCGGGCGTGTCGCAGCACGACATGCTCTTCCACGTGCGTCGCGGGGATGCTGCTTTGGAGAAGGTCCATCGCGAGCTGGGTCCCATCGACGGCTTCGGCATGTCAAACTCGGGGCTGGCCAGGATGATGCAGGCGCTGTCGGTGGTGCCCCCGGTCCTGCCCGGCCTGGACGGCGCCGACGAGAACTCGCTCTGGCAGTTCGACGAGAAGACCGTCATGTCGGCGGACGAGTACGCCGAACTGGCCCGTGACCCCGCCGCGTTCATCTACGGCAAGGCGCTCGAGCACAACCCCAACATCAACGGCAAGGCTTCCTACTGGCGCTACTCGGCGCTGGCATACCTGGCGTTCGCCAAGATCGCGCTCTCGGGGAGGCGGTGGCGCCGCAAGGGAGTCGAGCCGATCGTGGCGGGCAACAACATCTTCTTCCCCATGGAGTACATGACCATGGTGCTGCGGTCGGTGGCCGATTTTCTGCCGGACCTCTTCCGCCACCCGGACGAGGTGCGCGCCGCCAGCCGGGCCATGATGATAAGCGACCGGGGCAAGTGGCTGCTGGGCCCACGGCTCAGCGGGATCAAGAGGGCCTTCATAGGGCTCACCAGGACCAGTGCCACGTTCCTGTCCCCCGAGCAGTTCGAGAAGTTCGCGCTCCACGACCTGCGAGAGCTCTCGGACTACCTGATTGCCCACGGGGTCACGCCGGTGCTGCACATGGACAACAACTGGACGCCGCTGTTCCACTTCTTCGGCGACTGGCCGCGGGGCAAGTGCATCGCCAACCTGGACGGGAACTCCGACATCTTCGAGGCCAAGCGGGTGCTGGGCGACGTCATGTGCATCATGGGCGACGTCCCGGCAAGCCTCTTGAAGCTGGGCGAGCCGGACGATGTGCGCGATTACTGCAGGAAGCTGATCGACGAGGTGGGCGCCGGCGGCGGGTTCATCTTGAGCTCGGGGTGCGACGTTCCCATAGACGCGAAGCCCGAGAACGTCAAGGCGATGATCCAGTCGGTCCACGACCACGGACGCTACAGGTAGGCCGGTGATGGATGCAGGGATAAACACCTTCTTCGAGCCACGGGGCGTGGTTCTCGTCGGCGCGCGCAGCAGCCCGGGCTTCGGATATGGCATACCTCTGGTCCTCAAGAGCCACGGCTGGGAGGGCCGGACGTTCCTGGTCAACCCCAGGGGCGGGGAGCTCCACGGCATGCGGCTGCATGCGAGCCTTGCCGACGTGCCCGGGCCGGTCGACCTGGCGGTCATCATAGTGCCCGCTCCGTCAGTGGCGGCGGTGCTCGACCAGGCGGGTGCGAAGGGCATACGTCACGCCGTCATCGAGAGCGCCGGGTTCGCCGAGATCGGCGGCGACGGAAGAGCGCTTCAGGAGGCGGCGCTGGAGACCGCCAGGCGCAACGGTATCCGCGTGGTGGGCCCCAACTGTGTGGGCGTTATCAACACGGCCAACAAGTTCAGCACGATCGAGGTGATCGAGGAGGCGATGGTGCCCGGCCGGACCGCGGTCATCGCCCAGAGCGGCGTTTTCGGCACGGTGCTGCTGGACATGCTCCACGAGCACGACCTGACAATCTCCAAGGCGGTGACCCTGGGCAACCGCATGGACCTGGACGAGTGCGATTTCCTCGACTATTTCCGGGACGACCCCGGCACCAGCGTGGTGATGATGTACCTGGAGGGCGCAGCGGACGGCCGAAGGCTACGGGAGAGCCTGCTGGCGCTGGCCCCATCCAAGCCGGTGCTCGTCCTCAAGAGCGGGCGGACCGCCTCCGGCAAGGCTGCCACGGCGTCCCACACCGCCAGCCTCTCCGGCGAGGACGAGATATACCAGGCGCTGTTCAGGCAGACCGGCGCTATCAGGGCGGACACCATCGAAGAGCTGGTCGAGATGACCCGCACCTTCGCGACTTCTCCGCTGCCGAAAGGAAACAGGCTGGGGATCGTCACCTCGAGCGGCAGCCTGGGGGTCATGTCCACCGACATGGCGGTCTCCTCGGGGCTGATCGTGCCGGAGCTATCGGAGTCGTCCCGCGAGGCCATCCGCGCCGGCTCGCCGGCCTGGATGAACGTGCGCAACCCGGTGGACGTCGGCCCGTCGCCCATGTTCGCCGCCGCGCTGGAGGCGCTGCTGGCCGACGACGATATCGACATGGTGCTGGCGATCACGGTGCTGCCCTACGTCATCTTCAAGACGGTCACCGGCAAAGGCTCCAGCGGCAGGAACTGGTTCGGAGACCTAGGCGAGATAAGGAGCAGGTTCCCCGACAAGCCGTTGGTGCAGTGCGCGGTCGGTCATCACGAGTTCGTGGACAGGATGCGAAGGATCGCGGGGCCAGCGGTTCCGCTGTTCATCGCCCCCGAGCCGGCGGTGAGGTCGCTCGCCGCGATGTACCAGTACTCAAAGCGCATAAAGGGGACAGGCACCTTCATTCATTAGGCGATCATGCGGGTCCGCGGGTAAGGGCGCGCAGCTGGTTCCTCACCAGCGCGTCGGCGAGGTCGGCGAGGTCCGCGTCTCTCTTCTCAAGGACGTACTCCATGATGATGTTGATCATCGCGCCGTTGACGATGGTGGTGACCAGCTCGACGTCGCAGGGGATCATCAGCCCACGCTCGGCGACCATCTCAAACTCCTTGACCATGCGGGTGCGCGCCAGGCTGGAGAGCTCGCGCACCTTGTCGGAGAAGCGCTCGTCCAGGCCCATTGCCTCCCTGTAAACCAGGGTGGTCAGCTGGGGGTTCTCGCTGTGGAAGGTCAGGATGGACAGCGCGTTCTGTCGCCAGGCGGCGGGGAGGTCGCCGCCCGGTTCTAGGGCGTCAAAGAGCCTCTGGTGGTTCTCCTCGAGTATCTCCGCGAAGCGGGAGAAATACCTCTCGATGAGTGCGAGGAACACTTCCTTCTTGGACTCGAAGTAGTGGTAGAAGGTGCCTCTGGCCACGCCGGCTTCGGCGATTATGTCGTTGACGCCCGCCGTGCGGTAGCCCTTCCGCGAGAACACTTTGGCGGCCGCCGCCAGGAGCTCCTCGCGGCGCTCCTCCGGCGGTAGGATCTTCCTCTTGTGTGCCAATATTGCCACCTTTCAGGTCATCCACAGCATATCAAGGGCATGCTTCGCTGTCTCTCGGCCCCGCCCTATTGACTTGAAAGCCTCCACCATCATAGACTAGACCGACACGTCAGTCTAGTGGCCGGCAATTCCGGCAAGGAGGGGTACCATGATAGAGGCGAAGGACGACGTCACCGTGAACGAGTACTTCAACGAGTACGTCCCGAAGATCTTCGCGGAGCAGCTGCAGTCCACGGCGGTGAGCGGAATGGACGGCACCGAGGCGAAGATCATGTTCAACATCGCGGGCGACGACCCGCAGACCTGGAGCATCGTCATCAAGGACGCCAGGGACCTCGAGGTCGTACAGGGTCCCGTCACCGCGCCGCTGGTCACCCTGGACATGGACGAGGGCACCTGGCGCGACGCGGTCACCGGCAAGCTGCCCGGGGCGATCGACATGTTCACCGACGTGAACAAGGTCGCCAACCGCGGGCGCTACGACAAGATCAGCGACATGAAGGGCACGCTGGTGCTGAACCTGGCCCGGGCGGATGGCTCCCCCATCGATCTGGCGGTCACCTTCAACGGCGCGGAGCGGCCGAAGGCCACCTTCACCTGCTCGATCGACTGCTGGAAGGACCTGAGCAGCGGCAAGGTCACCGGGGTCACCGCCTTCATGGGCGGCAAGCTCAAGATCGAGGGCGACATGCCATTCGCGATTGAGCTGAGCAACCTCGTAGGATAAGCTTCACCCGGCGGTACGCTCGCGGAGCAGAATGTCTGGCAAAGCGGGCAAGAAGGTTGTTCGATCAGACGCCGGCCATCTGTGATGCGAAGACACTTATTGGAGTTGATATGACCCTGACCGTTGCCAATCTCGTCGACAGGGCAGCCGCGAAGTTCGGCGACAAGCCGTTCATCTTCTTCGACAACCCCATGCAGTACAAGAACCTGGGGCCGGGGCCGGAAGCCACCTCCGCGTCGTTCACCGAGGCGCTCGAGTTCACCAACACGATAGCCGCCGTCATGCGCGACGAGCTGGGCGTGAAGCCCGGGGACCGCATCGCGGTAGCGCTCACCAACGTGCCCGAGCTGGGCCTGGTGTTCACCGCCGCGGCGCGCATCGGCGCCATAATGGTCCCGTTCAACTACATGCTCAAAGCCGAGGAGCTCACCCGCTCGATATCCGACTGCGAAGCCAAGGTGCTCGTCACCGAGCCCGACCTCTACTGGCTGAACATCCGCGACAAGGCCAACATCGGAGGCATCGAGCACTGGGTGATGATCGGGCCCCAGGACCAGGTGCCTGACGGGTTCCACTCCATCGACGGGCTCACCGAGGGCTACCGCGACGCCAGGGTCGAGCCGGCGACACTGGACCCCGACGCCCCCGCCGCGATCTTTTACACTTCCGGTACCACGGGCTTTCCCAAGGGAGCGGTCCTCACCAGTCGCAACCTGCTGTCGACCATCACGCTCACGACCCGCATGCTGCGCCTGGGCCCGAAAGACTTCGGCGTCGCCGCCCTGCCCCTGGCCCATATCTTCGGCTTCACCACCAGCATAGTCGGCGGGCTGTACTGCGGTGCTTCAGGCATCCTGATGAAGTACTTCGACCCGCAGCAGGCGCTGGCCAACATCGCCAAGCACGGCGCGACGCTGTTCCTGGGCGTGCCGGCGATGTACAACATGATGCTGCTCTTCGAGCCGGAGAAGTACGACCTGTCCAGCATGCGATACTGGCTCTCCGGCGCCGACGCCATGCCGGTCGAGCACATCGCCAGGCTCGAGAAGCTGGGGGGAAAGTTCATCGAAGGCTACGGCCTGGTGGAGACCTCCCCCATCATCTCGGTCAACCCGCCCATCCTGCGCAGGGTCGGCACCGTTGGCATCCCGATGCCCCGCGTCAAGGTCAGGGTCATGGACGACGAAGGCAGGAAGCTGCGCCGGAAGAAGGTCGGCGAGTTCGTGGTCAGGGGACCCAACGTCATGAAGGGCTACTGGGGCGACGACGAACGCACCGCGGAGGCCTTCAAGTACGGCTGGTTCCACACCGGCGACATGGGTTTCCGGGACAGGTTCGGCTACCTCCACTTCGTCGACCGCGAGAAAGACGTTGTGAAGGCGGGCGGTTACTCGGTCTTCTCCCGCGAGGTCGAGGAGGAGATCCTGCAGCACCCCGCGGTCTACGAGGTCGCCCTCATCGGCGCGCCCCACCCCACCAAGGGCGAGGTGCCGGTGGCATTCGTCCAGCTCCACGCCGGGGCCCAGGCGACGCCCGACGAACTGCTCGAGTGGTGCAAGGAACACATCGCGGGCTACAAGCGGCCCCGCGTGATCAAGATAATCGACGAGATGCCCTTGACGATGACGCTGAAGGTGCTCAAGCGCGAGCTGCGCCAGCAGGTCATCGAGGAGGGGCTGTTCGCCGACGCATAGGAATGAAGCACGAGTCGAGGACGGAGGGTGTGATGAGGAAGGCACTGGTGACGGGGGCTGCCGGATTCATCGGCTCGCACGTGGTGCGCGAGCTGATGATCGAGGGCGTGGACGTGCGCGCCATGATCCTGCCCGGCGAGGACAACCGGAACCTGTCTGGGGTCGACGTGGAGAGGGTCCCCGGGAACGTGATGGAGCCGGACAGCCTTGATGCGGCGCTCAAGGGATGCGATACCCTCTTCCACCTCGCGGCAATCTACTCGCTCTTGAAGCCGGACCGTAAGATCTTCTTCGACGTCAACCTGCAGGGCTCGCGCAACACGCTGTGGGCCGCCAAGAAGGCCGACCTCGAAAGAATAGTCTACACGGCCTCGATCGCCGCCCTGGGCGTCAAGGCCGGCACGCTGCCCGCCGACGAGGAGACCGAGTTCAACCAGTTCGACGGCGCCAGCGACTACGTGCTGACCAAGTACCTGTCGCAGAGAGAGGCACTGGCGTTCGCCGAGGAGGGCATGCCCATAGTGGTGGTCAACCCGGCCTTCCCCTACGGGGAGGGCGACGTCGCACCCACACCCACCGGCAAGATAATCCTCGACGTCGCCAACCGGGCCCAGTTCATGGCTTATGACGGCGGCATCAACATCGTCGACGTCAAGGACGTCGCCAGGGGTCACGTGCTCGCGGCGAAGAAAGGCGTAGTCGGCCAGAAGTACATCCTCGGCAACCGGAACGTGACGATGAAGAAGCTCTTCGAGATGGTCGCCGACGTGGCCGGCATCAAGACCCGCATCATCAAGATGCCGATGTCCGCGACCCTTGCCTATGCCTGGCTGTGGCAGAAGCTCGCGGAGCGCAGCGGGCGGCAGCCGACGGTCACGCCCAAGGAGGCGCGCTACTCTCACCAGTATCTCTACTACGACACCAGCAAGGCCCCCAGAGAGCTGGGCCTCGAGCTGACCCCGGTGGAAACTTCACTGGAGCGCTCCATCGACTGGTTCAGGAAAGAAGGGTACATACCGAGGTCGGACCCCTGGGTCACTTTCACCAAAGCCCTCCAGAAGATCTGCAACATCGGGCTTCCCTGAGCCGCGGCGCTGGCCGGAAGCGCTGCTAGTCCAGGTTGAGCTTCTGGGTGTTGGTGCCGTAGGTCTTCAGAGCCGGCTTCCTGCCGATCGCCTTCATCAGGTACTGCCAGCATATGTCGGCCGCGGCATAGAACGACAGCACGGGATGAAGCAGACACACCAGCTTCCCCGTCCGCACCGCTTCTCTTATTCCCTGTGCCAGCGGCACCACCACGGTGAACGCGTAGGGGATGAACAGGTATTTCTTGATCCTGATGCGCCTCGGCTCGAAGCGCTCCCTGTTCACGTAGCCGATAGCCACCACCTCCGGGTAGTGGATGTTCGTCTTCACCCTCCAGTCGAGTTTCTTGAGGTAGGTCCTCAAGCTGTCCGCGGAGTAGTGGACGATGTAATCGTCTTTGAGGATGGCGACACGGGGAGACTTTCGCGCCGAGAGGTAGAAGAGCCGCGGCGGCACCAGGGGGTCCTTCAACTCTTCGGCGAACTCGCCTCGCGCGTACTCCAGGTCCACCGTTGTGCCCGCGCACAGATCGACCGTCGGCTGCACCTTGTCCGCGGAGAGCTCGAACCCGGCGAAGCAGTCGGTCTCCTCCACCACGTGGTAGATCTTCTTCCAGCTGTCGACGAACACTCCGGCGTCACCCGAGGTGCCGGTGAGGAAATAGTTGAAAGGATCGGCGAAGTGGACCTGGTAGTCGTTGATGGCCGAGGCTCCCGGCGGGGTCCGGTATCCTCCGGCGAGCATGAACTTGTATGAAGGGTGGTCGCGCAACACCCCGGCCCGCGCCGCCAGAGACCGGCGGCTCTCGAAGCACTCGTCCGAGTCGATGAAGATGGCCGCCTTTCCGCGCGCGTTCTGAAGACCGATGTACTTGGCGTACTCCTGCTGCACCATCGGGTTGTCCAGCACCTCGCAGCCGAAGCGGGCGGCGATCTCCCTGGTATCGTCCGTCGAGCCGCCGTCTATCACCAGGATCTCCACCCGGTCCTGGTCGTACTCCTGGCTGCGGATGGACTCCAGTGTCTTCGCCAGCGTCAGCGAGCTGTTCAACGTCGGGATCACCACGCTGAAGTCCGGTAGATCGCTCACGTCTTCACCAGGGTCTCGAGTATCACTTCGCTCGGCTGGCGCTCCGGCTTCAGCGGCTCTTTCCTGTAGGACCCGTACTCTTCGACGAAGCCGTCCACCATCCCCAGGTCGCCGCCGTAGAGCAGCGCGTTGGAGCCCAGCCCCTCAGGGCCCTCGGTCTCACTGCGCAGGATCAGGCAGGGAATGCCCAGGTGGTAGGCCTCCTGCTGGTTCCCTCCTCCGTCGGTGATGAGGAACTCGCAGCCCGAGAGCAGCCGTGCAAAGTCGACGAAATCGAGCCGGTCGAGCAGGACGACGTTCTCCGCCGAGAGCACCCTGCGCATCAGGCCGTGCTGCTCGAGCGCCTTCCTGGTCGGCTCGTGCATGATGAACACGCACTTCATCCGCCCGGAGACTTCGACCATCTTGTCGACGATCGAGGCGACAAGCTGCCTGTTGTAGATGTTCTCCTGCCTGTGCAGGACCAGGACGAAGTACTCGCCGGTCACCAGAGGCGCAGCGGCCTGCGCGTCCCGGGCGCGGTCGAGCGCCATGTTGATCGCTTCGAGCTGGGTGTTGTGCCCCATGTTCACCTTGACCGCTGCCTTTCTGATGTTGCAGACGGCCTGCTGGTTGGGGCAGAAGTTGACCTGCGCCAGCGCCGTGGTGATCTGCCTGCTTATCTCCTCCGGGAAAGGGCGCAGCCAGTTGCCCGAGCGAAGGCCCGCCTCGATATGAACGACTTCGAACCCGAACAGGCGGCCCAGCATGGCCCCCAGGATGGTCGAGATTGTGTCTCCTATCACGACCATCGCGCGCTGCCTGCCCGTGCGGGTCCTTCGCATATAGAGTGGAAGGAGCACCAGGCTCTTGAAGAAGGCCGCGAAGAACCAGGTCGCCAGCCAGAACGGCGCCTGCGGGATGGGCCTCGCGGTTATCTGCAGGTCCACTCCGCCGACCTCCGACATCTCCAACAGCTCATCCTCGAGCGGGAAGTTCTGTCCGGTGGC
Organism: Actinomycetota bacterium; assembly: GCA_003157385.1. GTDB lineage: Bacteria > Actinomycetota > Geothermincolia > Fen-727 > Anoxymicrobiaceae > FEN-680. Next base: position 11,198 of record PMJJ01000085.1, read on the forward strand.
GATCAGGTGCAGTGGAACGCCGGCGCGCTTGAACCGCCTCAACAGGGGCATCATCTTGATGAGTTCCGCGTTGGTGCCAAGGAAGAAATAGTAATCTGTCGTGTCCAAGAAACCTCCAGGCGGCCTCATGTGACGGGGTTCCTGGGGCCTAGTCTACTCCTACCGGTGCGCCGCTCGCATTGATAATGTACCTCCGGCCTGTGAGCACGGCGCGCGCGCTCCTCAGTTGTCGTCGCCGTAAAGGTAAGCGGAGATGCTCTTGTCCTCGGTCTTTGTCCTGGCGAGCTTCAGGCCGTATGTGGCGACCTTGAGGACGTAGCCGGCGTCCTCGAGGCTCCTGATCTTGCCGAGCATCTTCCAGGGCCGGTGAGAGATGTTCCTCATGAACCTGGCTGTCGCGTCCTCGCGCGCTGCCTCGATCTCGCACGCTTTCATGGTAAGCGAGTCGACGAGGCCGAAGGCCACCGTCGTCTCGGGCGGAACCTCGATGCCCTCTTTCACGTAGATGTCGAACAGGTCGGTGCCGGGGAAAGGCGCCGCGCAGTAAAAGAATGCAAAGTCCAGGCCTGAGTCGATGGAGAAGCGCACCGAGTCCTCCATCTGCTCGCGGGTCTCATACGGGAAGCCCAGGATGAATGTGCCTATCGTCCACATCCCCAGCCTGTTGGCCTCTTTGATTATCTCCAGCGCGTGCTCGTGGGTATACCTCTTGCGGATGAAGGCGAGCGTCTCGGGGTTGCCCGATTCGACCCCCAGCGTCAGGCGATAGCAGCCGGACTTCTTCATGAGCTTGAGCAGCTCCGCGTCCAGCGTCCAGATGGCGATGCCGCTCGCCGGCTGCCAGCGGATGTCTATCTTCCTCTCGATTATCAGCTCGCAGATCCTCTTCAGCCGCTCGCGATGGACCGAGATGCTGTCGTCCATGAAGTGGATCTCGCGGACGCCGTAGTCGTCCACCAGCATCTGCACCTCGTCGACCACGCTCTCGGCGGAGCGAGGCACCCACTTCCTGCCCCAGGTGCAGCGGAGCGCACAGAACACGCATTTCTCCGGGCAACCGCGCGAGGTTATCATCGTCGTCTGCGGCCGGCGCATGAAGTTGATGCGGTCCTTGCGCAGAGTCTGGTATTTAAAATAGACGTCCATCGGCAGCAGGTCCCTTCGGGGAAGCGCCAGGCTGTCGAGGTCCTGAATCCTCGCCCTCTCGCGGATGCCCGTCACCGTCCCGGCGGGTGCCATCGCCAGAAGGCCTTCGATTGAATCGGTCGGCTCTCCCAGCTCGAGGGCGCCACAGAGCTCGGTGAGAATTCCTTCGCCCTCGCCGATCGCGATGTAGTCGACCACGCCGGATGAGAAGACGTCCTCGGGGCAGGTGGTCGCGTGCGCCCCGCCCATGATCACCGGATGTCCGCTGCCGAGGCACTCCTTTATCTTCACCGCGACGTCGATGGAGTCCGACGCGTTCGCCGTGTAGCCACAGGCGACTCCGGTGATGTCGGGCTTGAAGGCCTGTGCCCGTGCGACGATGTCGTCCGCCCGCATGCCGATGCGCACCCTGCCCTCGTTGTGCTCGACAGGCATCGGGTACAGGCCGAGGGAGTCGACTATCTCCACCTCGTGGCCCGCGCGGGAAACCGCTCCGGCCAGGTAGGCGAGGCCCAGCGGCGGCGGGTAGGCCATGTCCCCCCAGAAGTCCTTCTCGGATACGCTCAGGGCGGGATTGATCAGCAGGACTCTCAAGCCCGGCCACCTGCCGCCCAGGCCTGTTGAATCCTGCCGGACACGCTTTTCAGGTTGCCCCGCTTCGGCGACGAAGCCTCCCGCGTAAGCCTGAAATACGATGATCTGCCGGACATGTCCTCTCCTCGCTTTTCCTGCTCAGGTCACGGTTATCATAGCACGCGGCCTCTCACGGGCACCTCGACGAATATCAGGCGCTTTGCTTGACAGAGGAGACCGCAGGGAATATGTTAGCGTTCACTAACGTTAGTAAACGCTAACCGGAGGTGAGCGTTGGCGAGCAAGCGCCCCGCGGAGGCGGGCGACCGAAGGAAACAGATCATAAGGTCGACCGTGGAGATCATGTCCGAGGTCGGCGTCGCTGGCGCCACCACGGCACGCATCGCGGCTGACGTGGGCGTCTCCGAGCCCGCGCTGTACCGCCACTTCAAGAACAAGCAGGGGATGCTCCTGGCCGCGCTGGACGATATCAGCGCGCGCCTCATCGTCCACACCGTCACCGCCGCCAGGGACCAGGACGACGTGGTCACCCAGCTGAGGTTGATGAGCGCGGCTTTCTACGATTTCGTGATGTCCAACCCCGAGGAGACCCGCGTGCTCTTCGAGGTGGTGAGCGCGGTGCGCGGCGAGGACATGCGCCGTGCGGTGCGGGACAGGTTCGCCCAGTTGCTGACCGTGATCGAGGCCGTCCTGGAAGACGGCGTCGAGCAGGGCGCGCTGCGCAAGGACCTGGACGTGTCGCTCGCCGCCTGGGAGATACTCTCGCTGGGGGTCACGCTCTACTTCGCGTCCACCCTGGGGCTCGAGGACGTCCTGACCAAGGACAAGGCGCTCACGGCGGTCGAGAGGCTGCTCGATTCCATAAAGACCAAACCCAAGGAGAGGAGCAAGGCGAGATGAAAGCACTGGTGATGGGCGGAGGGATGTCGGGGCTGGCCACGGCGATAAACCTGCTGGACCTGGGATTAGAAGTCGAGATCATCGAGGCCGACGACATGTTCGGCGGGCGGGCGAGCTCCTGGCTCGACGAGGACGGCGACATGATCGACAACGCGCTGCATGTCTTCTTCCCCTACTACGTGAACCTGGTCAACTTCTTCAAGAAGCTCGACATCGAAAAGAACATCATCTGGAAGGACTCCGAGTTCTACTACGCGCAGGAGGACGGGAAGGAAGCGGTTCTGCGGTTCCCCAACCTGCCCGCGCCGCTGCACGCCGCCGCTGCGTACGTCTCGCTCATCAAGGCCTATACCGGGCTGCCGAAGTGGAAGATGATCTTCACCGCGCTGGGGATGGGCATGGGAGTCAGCAGGTACTCCAAGGCGCAGCTCGAGGAGCTCGACGACATCACCTTCGGCATGTGGTCGATGCGCGTGGCGCCCAAGGGCGCGTTCAAGCCGATGGAGCCGGGGATAAACGGGCTCACCTTCACTCCCTCCAGCATGATCTCCGCCAAGGTCATGATCAACTGGTTCAAGAAGGTCAGCGGGTCGGCCGAGACCTCGCGGGTCGGCTTCGCCAACGGCGGCCTGGGCGAGATATGGGTGGGCAACTGCCTGGACTACATCAAGGGCAAGGGCGGGACCTGCAAGCTTGGCAAGGCGGTCACCGCGATCGACATCGTCGACGGCAAGATCGAGGGCGTGACGGTCAACGGCTCCGAGAAGAGGACGGCCGACATCTACGTGTCGGCGATCAGCCCCTACGCCCTGCGCAAGCTGCTGCCCGACGAGTCCTTCAAGCTTGGATACTTCCAGGACCTCTGGCACTTCCAGTACGCGCCTTCCATGTCGCTGCAGGTGTGGTTCGACCGCAAGCTGACCGACTGCGAGGTGACCTACTTCTCCAACGACTGCATCTTCAACACCTACGCGGACCTCTCCAACGTGCTGCCCCACATATTCAAGGGTGGGAGCATGTTCGAGATGGTCCTCTCCCCCGCCGATCACATCGTAGGGCTCCCCGACGAGGTCATCTTCGACACCGCCATCGAGCAGATCAAGAAGCTCTTCCCGCTGGCTCGCGAAGCCGAGGTGCGGAAGTGGAAGGTGGTGCGCGAGAGGCAGGGCGTCTACCGCGCCTACCCCGGCATGGAGAAGCGACGCCCCTACCAGCGCTCGCCGTACGACAATTTCTACCTGACCGGCGACTATACCAAGACTCACGTCTCATCCGGCGGAATGGAGGCGGCGACCTGGACCGCCAACCACTGCTCCGAGCTCATCGCGGCCGACAAGCTCGGTAAGACCATCTCGCTCAACGAGGAGTTCAACCCCGACCGTGGACTGATGCCGTACATCAAGCCGGCCATGCGCTACGGGCCACCGCTGTTCGGCGCATGGGCGGCCTGGAAGATCGCCAGGAGGCTGATCCGAGGGGGAAAGGCTTGATGTCGGACCGCTATGCACCACCGGTGCCTGGCACCGGTGGTGCACTATAGTTGGGGACAGGTACTTTCCACTGTTTTTCTACTGGCTGTTGTTGAACGGCGTCCAATAAGTAGAAAAAAGTGGAAAGTACCTGTCCCCAACTATTTGCATATTGCATATATATCACATGACATATATTATGTCGGCATGTCCGAGAAAGAAGACCTTGCCGAATACCAGACGCAGGTGATCATGACCATCCTCCACATCATGGGGAACCTGAGGCATTCGGGAATGGACATGCTCTCGGAGGTGGAGCTCTCCTATCCCCAGATCCTGGTTCTCTACGCCCTTCTGGAGCGCGGCACCAGCACCATCGGCGACCTCTCCAGGCACCTCAAGATCTCGCAGGGGGTCATCTCCCGCACGGTCGACCGGCTGGTGGAGAAAGGCATGGTCGAGCGGGAGCGAGATTCCGAAGACCGCCGCGTGGTGAAGGTCGCGCTCTCATACGACGGCTCCAGCCACGCGACCAGGATGATCACCTACCACGCCGAGAAGTTCGGTGACCAGTTCGGCAGAGTCTCCAGGAAAGACCGCGACGCGTTCCTGGAGATGCTCCAGCAGATTGACAGGGCTCTGGAAGAGGAAGCCTAGAGGGAGCGGACCATTGGTTGAGACCACCGAGATAATCACGGTGAATGACCTGGTCAAGACCTACCACCTCGGGGAGGTCGACGTCCCCGCCCTGCGCGGCGTCTCGCTGCACATCAAGAAATCCGACTTCCTGGTCATCACCGGGCGCAACGGCTCGGGCAAGTCGACCCTCCTCCACCAGCTGGGCCTGCTGGACAGGCCTGACTCCGGTGAG
>PMJJ01000063.1 GCA_003157385.1 Actinomycetota bacterium
CGCCGTCGCGCACGCCCTCGATGTAGGCGCTGACCACGCGCGTGCCTGGGTCGGCGGTGAAGTACTCGAGGAAGTCGGACTCGTCCAGGTCCGCCGCGTTGCCGTAGCTGATGACCGCGCTGAAGTCGATCCCCAGACTCTTTCCCTGGCGGGCGACGTGGGCGCTGTAGCCACCGCTCTGGCTCATGAACGCGACGCTGCCCGCGCTCTTGGAGAAATCGTGGCCGGGCAGGAGGGTCAGGCGGTTACGGGGGTTGTAGATGCCGAAGCAGTTGGGCCCGATCATCCGGAAGCCGCCCTCGCGCGCTATCGCGAGCGCCTCCTCCTCGAGGCGCTTCCCGCTCTCGCCGGCCTCCTTGAAGCCGGACGCCATCATTATGACCGCCTTGACCCCGACCTTGGCGCAGTCGGCCAGCACCTCGACCGAGCGGTGAGCGGGTATGGTCAGGTAGACCAGGTCTGGGGCCGATGGAAGCGAAAGCAGGTCGGGATAGGCGGGCCTGCCCATTATCTCGTCCTCGTTGGAGTTGACCAGGTAGAGCGGGCCGTCGAACCCCATGGTCACCTGCGAGCGGGTGAACATGTAGCCGAACTTGGTCGGTGAGTTGGAAGCTCCTACCACCGCCAGGGACCTCGCGTTGATGATCGCGTCTATCTGTTGAAAGTCGTAGTCCACGGTTTTCCTTTCCGAGCGGGCGCCGTCACGCGGCCGGAGCCGACGGGTGGACTGAGGAATTATAGCACGCCCGACCGCCGCGGCGGCCATGGCTGAAGCTGGCGGTTACCGGTAGAATCGTTCCCGAGCGCGTTGGCGGCAGAAGGAGGACTATCATGTCCAGGCCAATGTGGTCTGTGAAGCTCATACGAAAAGGATTTCCATATAGCTCGCTGGCGGCCCGGCTCACCCGGCTGCCGCTCGTCGGGCGCCCAATGGGGAACATCTTCTTCAAGGGTGACGACATCATGCTGCTGCCGCGGAAGACCGTGGCGGTGGGTGAAGACGTCAGCCCGGCCTCATCGGAGGTGCTGCCCTGGCAGGTCGTGGAGCGGTTCATCGAGAGGGCTGGCTTCCTCTGGGTGATGGACGAGTGCATCTGCAGGAGCTCGATGGGCTGTAAGGACTACCCCGTGGACCTGGGCTGCCTCTTCCTCGGCGACGCGGCAAGGGACATCAACCCCGAGCTGGGGAGGCCGGTGACCAGAGAGGAGGCGCTCGCGCACCTGGAGCGGTGCCGCCAGGCCGGGCTGTTCCACCTGGTGGGGCGCAACAGGGTGGACGCGGTATGGCTGAAGGTGAAGCCGGGAGAGAGGCTGCTCACAATCTGCAACTGCTGCACCTGCTGCTGCCTGTGGCGGATGCTGCCGGACCTCGACAAAAGATTCTCGTCCCAACTCTCCAGGATGCCGGGGCTTCATGTGCGCGTGACAGAGCGCTGCGTCGGCTGCGGCACCTGCCTCGAGGCTGGCTGCATGGCCTGTGCGATATCGGTCGTTGACGGCGCGGCCCGCATATCGGACGAGTGCAGGGGGTGTGGCCGCTGCGCCGAGCTCTGCCCTGAAGGGGCGATCGAGCTGCTCATGGAAGGCGGCGAGGATTTCGTCACCAGCGCGGTCGAAAGGCTGTCGGGTCTGGTGGACGTAAGCTGAACCGGCAGGGCCACCGGCAGGAGCCGGCACCCGGCCGGCTAATATAGTGATTGTATTGTTGAGAATGCGCCGAAGACGGCGGTGACAAGGGGAGGTGCTCGCGCGATGGACGCTGAGCTTATGGTGAAGATGGTGGAGGGTGCCTGTCCGTTCGCGAGCCGCAGTAAGATGCGGGTAACGCGCGTCGGAGAAGAAGGCAACATCACCATGATCCTCGAGGAAAACCCGGACAACCTCAACGCCTTCGGACTGGTGCACGCCGGGGCTATCTGCGGGCTCGCGGAGACCGCCGGAGGCATGGCCATATTCAACTACCTGGACCCGATGGAGTTCCTGGTGCTCAACACCGTGTTGAACATAAGGTTCGTCGCCATGCCCAGGGGCGAACTGCGCTGCAGCGTGCGGGTGGTTGCCGAGGAGGTCGAAGCGATGCTCTCCGACTTTCAGATTTTCGGCAGGGCCGACAAGGCCGTGAGCCTCAAGGTGCTGGATTCCTCGGGCAAGATGGTGGCCGACGCCCAGGCGAGCTTTCGGCTGATGGCGACCCCGGATGAGTTCAAGAAGTATTTTGAGGGGATGGCGTCTTAGGCTCGCTGGCCCCATTGACATCTCTCATGTCCTCATCCGCTGCTCTGGATGATGATGACCGGGACAGCACCTGCAGGCGCTGTCGGCATCACCTGGACCAAACCTACCAGTGGAGGCGGACGTGAGAAACATCGAAAGCAGCATGAGGTCGTTCCTGACCGACACCTTCGGCCCGCGCGCCACCTTCGACGAGATGGAGCGCAAGGTCTACGGGCACGACATCGGGTCGATACCTTCGATGATAAAGCCGTTCCTGGGCCGCACCGCTCCCGACGCCGTGGTCCAGCCCGAGACCACCGAGGAGCTGTCGAAGCTCGCGGCGCGGGCGCACGGCATGAAGGTGCCGCTCATCCCCAGGGGGAAGGCGACCTCCGGCTACGGTGGAGTGGTCCCCACGCGCGGCGGGATCGTGGTCGACATGCGGCGCATGGCCTCCGTGCTCGGCCTGGACGAGGAAGCCGGTGAGGTCAGAGTGCAGGCGGGCACGACCTGGCAGGCTCTCGACCGGGCGCTGGCGTCGGATGGCATGACGCTGAGGCTCTATCCCAGCAGCTACCCGTCCTCGACGGTAGGCGGCTGGCTGGCCCAGGGAGGGGCCGGCTTCGGCAGCTACCAGTACGGCTACTTCCGCGAGAACGTGGTCGCCGCGACCGTCGTCCTTGCGGGCGGCGAAGTGCGCGAGGTCTCGGGCGAGGAGCTCGACATGTTCTCGGAGGCCGAGGGCATCACCGGGTTCATCTCCGACGTGACCCTCAAGGTGCAGCCGCTAGAGGATATCGAGGTCGTAGCGGTGAGCTGCGACACTCCCGGCAAGCTGCAGGGGTTCATGGCCTCTCTGCTGTCGTCGGACGCGCCGGTGTGGTCGGTGATGTTCATCAACCCGCGGATGGCGGAGATGAAGAACAGGACGCCGGCTCCGTCGGGCCACGCGCCACAAGCGGCGGAAGTCGTACTGCCCTCCACCTATATCGTGGTCATATCTTTCCGCTCACGCGTTGCCGAACAGGTCCGCCCGCTGCTGGCGGAGATCGCCGGCAAGACCGGGGCCTCGAAGCTCCCGGACGAGATCGCGCTCCACGAGTGGGAGAACCGCTTCAGGATAATGCAGGTCAAGCGGCTGGGGCCGTCCCTGGTCCCCGCGGAGGTCGTCGTGCCCGTCGCGCAGCTCGGCTCGGTCATGTCCGAAGTCGAGTCGAAGATAAAGCATCCCGTGCTCAAGGAAGGGATAATCGTCAGTCACGGCAAGAGCGGAGCGGCAGAAGCGGTGCTGCTGGGGTTCATACCGGCCGACGAGCGCTCGCTCTCATACAACCTGATGTTCGGGCTGTCCCTTTCCATCATGAACATAGCCGAGAGGCACGGGGGCCGCGCCTACGCCACGGGCCTCTACTTCTCGGGCAAGGCCGCCGGCGTGCTCGGCACCGGACGCCTCGAGAAGCTCAAGTCATACAAGCGGCGCTACGATCCGGCCGGGGTTATGAACCCCGACAAGGTCGTGGGCTCGGGCGTGCTCCCCCTGATGGTGAAGGCCGGCGGTCTTTTCGAGCCGCTGGTAAGGCTGGTGGCGAACATGGTCGCGTCCAGGGTCGGGGAGAGGCCGGGCAAGGACTCGCACGGCGTTCCGGGCGACGTGGCCTGGTACGCGTACTCCTGCTCCCAGTGCGGCTACTGCGTCGACTCCTGTCCGCAGTTCTACGGCAGGGGCTGGGAGAGCGCGAGCCCGCGAGGGAAGTGGTACCGGTTGCGCGACGTCATTCAGGGCCGCGCCCGCTGGGACCAGCGCCTGGTCGACGACCTGCTGGTCTGCACCACCTGCGAGACCTGCGACCTCAAGTGCTCCGAAGGGCTTCCCATCGAGAGCTCATGGATGAAGATGCGAGGCGAGCTCATCGAGCGCAGGAAGTTCATGACGTTCCCGCCGTTCGAGATGATGGGGGCGGCGCTCGCGTCCCAGGGAGACATCTGGGCGGGCTACAGGAAGGACCGGGCCAACTGGTTCCCTGCCGACCTTGTCGAGGCACACGGGCCCGGGACCAAGGCGCCTAACGTATATTTCGCCGGCTGCACCGCGAGCTACGTCGAGAACGACATAGGGATCGCGTCGGTCAGGCTGCTCGATGCGGCCGACGTCGACTTCACCTACCTGGGAGAGAAGGAGAGTTGCTGCGCCACGCCGATGCTGGTGGCCGGCAAGTGGGACCTGTTCGAGCGCACCATGAGGCGCAACATCGAGGCCGTCAAGGCGGCCGGCGCCGAGGAGGTCATCAGCTCCTGTCCCGCCTGCGACATGATGTGGCGCAAGGTGTACCCGGAGTGGGCGGAGCGCCTGGGCATCGACTACGGAATAACCGCGAAGCACTACAGCGAGGTCCTCGCCGACAGGATCGCCGACGGCTCTTTCGAGCTGCCCGGGCTGAGCGATGACGTTACAGTAACCTTCCACGACTCCTGTCACATCGGCCGGGGGTCCGGCGTGTACGAGCCGCCCCGCGAGCTCATCAAGGCGGTCGGAGGAGCTCACCTGGTCGAGATGGAGCACTCTCGCGAGGAAGCGCTCTGCTGCGGGTCGGTGCTCACGCTCATCAAAGAGCCTCCGGTCGCGGCCGACATCGGAGAGGTACGGCTGCAGGAGGCGGTCGACGCCGGCGCCGAGAAGCTGGTCGCCCTGTGCCCATGCTGCGAGTTCCAGCTGCGCGTCTCCGCGGATAAGAAAGGGACGCCGGTGGAGGTGATCGACCTCGCCAGGTTCGCGGCTTCTTCTCTTGGCTACGACTTCCCCGACCCCGAGCCTGAGGTGCAGGCTCAGTGGGCGGTCTTCGAGGCGATGATCGCCTTGATGACCCCGCAAGGTTTCGCCGAGCTGATGGGGTCGATGTGGCCGGAGCTCATCGACGCCATGCCTCTGGGCATGGGTCCGATGATGCGGCTGGCGGGTAAGGTGCCGGGCGCGCTGCAGTTGATGAAGCCGATGTTCCCGGTGCTGTTCCCACGGCTGCTTCCGCTGATGATGCCCAAGGTCATGCCTGTGATGCTCGAGCGCGTGGCGGAGCGCGTGCCCATGCCCGACTACATGAGCGAACAGATGGCCGACATGATGCCGCAGGTGATGGACAACCTGATGCCACACATGATCGGTGAGGTCGTCGGGCTCGTCACAGACCCGATGATAGAATACCTGCAGAGTTGAGGCTGGAAAGCCGAGAGGGCGGTGGGAGCACTGGAAGAAGTCGCGGCTGACGAAGCTCGGAGAGCGCTCCATTCGGGCGAGTTCTACCGGCGCGTGCTCGACGAGGTCGACGACGGCGTCTACGTGCTGGACAGCGACAGGCAGATCATCTACTGGAACAAGGGCGCCGAGCGGATCACCGGGTACCCGGCCGCCGAGGTCGTGGGACGGGGGTGCCGCGACAACATCCTCATCCACGTCGACAGCATGGGCAGCCAGCTCTGCACTGACGCCTGCCCCGCGCTGACCGCGATGCGCGAGAACCGCGTTTGCCGGTCCGACGTGTACGTGCACCACAAGCTGGGCCACCGCGTCCCCATCCACGCCCGCATCGTTCCCCTCAAAGATCCGCGGGAGAAGGTGGTCGGCGGGATCGAGGTCTTCACCGACGACACCTCCAGCGTCGCCGCCAGGCAGAGGATGGAGGAGCTGGAGCGCCTTTCGCTGCTCGACACACTGACCAGCCTGGGCAACCGCAGGCACGCTGAGGTCCACCTCTACGCGAGGCTGCAGGAGTTCGACAGGTATGGCTGGAGGTTCGGCCTTCTGTATTTCGACATCGACCATTTCAAGCTGGTCAACGACACTTACGGCCATGATGCGGGCGACGACGTCCTGAAGATGGTGGCCGCAACCACGCAGAACGCGGTGAGGTCTGTCGACATGCTCAGCAGGTGGGGCGGCGAGGAGTTCACCGCCCTCATCGCGAACGTCGACTCGGCCGGGCTACGCGCTATCGCCGAGAAGCTTCGCGCGCTGGTGTCGCAATCGAAGATCGCGCGGGACGGCGTCAACATCGAGGTCACGGTGTCGGTCGGCGCGACGCTGGCGAACGAGGGAGACACTCCGGAAACGCTGGTGAAGCGCGCCGACGGTCTGATGTACAAGGGCAAGGAAGGCGGCCGCAACAGGGTCGTCTTCGGCTAGGCTCCCTCAGCCCGCCGCCGGCACGGTGAA
>PMJJ01000103.1 GCA_003157385.1 Actinomycetota bacterium
CGAGAAGCTGTTCCGGTCGATGCTCTCACGAATCCATCGTTTGGGGAGAGCATGCGCGAGAGCACCGGCCTTGAGCTTGTAAAAGACGGAGATAGAAAAGCAGGGCGTATTCACATGCGGGATAACTGTCTCACGACAACGGGAAATCACGAGGCCGGGAGTTGAGATGGAGAGCTCAGTCAGCGAGCATGCGGTAGACGCCGGTCAACAATGCCGGAAAGGCAGAATTCTTGATAGAANNTTGTGCGGGTGCCCACGCTGCCGCGGGGAAGTCGTCGCCATCGCGCTGAATGATGTCAAGCCCAAATATGATGTGGACACCGACAAGAACCTGCTCAACGTCCCCGTGCCCGAGCTCATAGCCCGGTTCATGGACGACGCAAGCGTCGCGGTTCGCAAGGCGCTAGAACAGGTCAAGGAGCGTCTAAATGAATGATTCGGGGAGAGACAAGGAGGGTAAGAACAAGACGAAGAAGCAGGGGCTGATCTCCCGTCTTGAGGCGATCGTCTTTTTAGCGTATGCGGGCATCGTCGCGCTGATGACCTGGCCCGCCGTGACCTTGACATCGCGTACTTACGCGCAGAAAGGCGATCCCATGGGGGCGCTCTGGACCTGGTGGTGGTTGCGCTACTCCGCCGCACATCATCTGGCAGCGAATCCGGTGAGCATCGTAGGCGTTCCGAACGGTTACGCTTTGAACCTGTACTCGCACGATATCCTGTTCACAGGCTCCATGAAAGCCTTGTTGCTGGCCACTACGGAGACTATCGCCTACAACATCTTACTGCTCGTGTTCTTCTTCTTCGCCGCGGTGTCCATGTATTATTTCGTTCGATGGCTGACCAAGAGCAGGGCCGGGGCCACCGTGGCGGGCTTCATATTCGCATTTTCGCCTTACATGCTCATGCAGGGCAAGGAGCATACCGGTCTGCTGACGGTGGGGTGGATACCGCTCTTCTTCTACCTGCTCATACGAGCTTTCAAAGAGCGAAGTGTCTTGCTGGGCGCCTTATGCGGCGTGGTCTTCGCGGTGCTCACGCTCTTCAACTACCACTATGGGCTGATCGCAGGCGTCATGGCCGTGGTCTTCGGCATCACCGTGTGGATGCTGGGCAGGCCCTGGAGAAAGATATCCAGTCGGGCGGTGCGTAGAGCGCTCCCCGCGGCGGTGATAGTTGCCGTCGTTGCGGGGATTGCGGTCCTGGTGATTGCGCGCAAGCCCACCGATATGACCGGTTCCTACCTTTACTCGGCGCGCCCCTGGGAATACTTCCTGCCCCATGCGGAGGGCATGCTCTTGGGTTGGATGACGAGCGGTTTCATAACGTCCCACCTGCACGGGGGCTTCCTGTCGGAGAGCAGCCTCTTCCTCGGGTTTGTTCCGCTGATCCTCGTGGTCTATGCGCTGGTGAACCTTTTCCGCAGGCAGCCACCGCGCCAGATAGAGAGCCTGGAGTCGGATGACACCGGGGAAGCCGGGGCGGATGCCGACGATGCGGACGCCCCGCGCGCCGGTGTCAGGAGGTTGCTGCTCGCTTTTGCTGTGACCGGCGTCGCGTGCTTCCTCATGTCCATGCCGCCTACCACCCGCCTCCTCGGGTTGAAGATATATCTGCCGAGCTATCTGATGCACCTGGTGACTCCACCTGTGCGCGCCTGGGCCCGCTTCGGGCTCGGCGTCTTCTTCAGCGTTGCGCTGCTGGCGGGCTACGGCGTGGTGGTCCTGATGAAAAGAGTCCGCTGGTCGAGGGCTGCCAAAGTCGCCGCGGTCGCCGTCATAAGCGCACTGGTGCTTCTCGAGTTTGCGATCATCCCGCCGTTCCATTCGCTGAACACTGCCAGCACCACCGACTATTACGCGTGGCTCAAGAACCGGCCCGCCGACACCGTGGTGGCGATGTACCCGTTCTTCTACTCAGATGACTTCGCCAACTACTCCTATATGTTCGAACAGAGGCATCACCAGAAGAAGATGGCCAATGGCGCGCAGATCGATACCGGAGCCGAGAACACGCGCCAGATCGTGCTCGACATCACCAATCCCTCCACGCCGGGCATCCTCAAGAGGCTGGGAGTGAACACCGTCCTCGCGATCCCCAGTCTCTATGAAGAAGGCAACCACATGAACTACGTGGACCCCATAAAGTTCGACGCGGGCGCTGTTCCGTCGACCCTCAAGGAAGTGAAGAAGTTCGACGACTGTTTCGCCTACATAAACACGGCCCCGCCTGCCGAGTTCGTCCCGAGCTTCATCGCCGGCGCCTACCAGAGCGTATTGTCCAGGGACGGCAAGACGTGGCATCCGGGCGCAGGCGACGTCACAGTTGACATCAGGTCATATGCTTCCGTACCGGCCTTGTGCGACATCCGGTTCCAGGCGGTCGCGCCGCAGAGCCGCGGCACCATCAGGTTCAGCTTGAACGGGCGGGATTCAGGGACGCGCGACCTTCAGGCATGGCCCAGTGAATTCATCATCAAGGGTGTGACGATCAGGCCGGGAAGCAACCTGCTCAGCGTGAGAGCGGATGCCCCCAGTGCCGCGGTGCCACAGGTCCCGGGTGCGACCAGCATCAATGCAGACGTGCTCCTCGGCGACGTCTCCGTCACGCGCCTCTGAGACCCTAGGGGGTGCCGCTCGTGCTAAGAGTGTTCAACATCTGCTGGGCTTTGTCGGCCCACTCGCTGTAGGGGCTCTTGGCGATAGCCAGTTTGAACTGCTCGATCGCGTCCCTCTTCTTGTTGTCCCTCAGCAGCGCGACGCCATAGTCGTAATGTGACCTGGGGTCATTGGGGGTGAGCTCGACAGCTGTCTTGAGCGCGCTGGACGCGGTCGCGTAGTCACCCTGCAGGATGTATATCTCACCCCGCTCGACATAGGCTGCCGGCGTGGAGGGGTAATGCAGGAGGAAGTTGTCGATCTCGGTGAGCGCAGCGTCGAGCTGTCCCACTTTGGTCAGAGCGTGGGCGTAGGTCAGTGAAGCGAAGTCGGGGTCGACTATCCTGGCGCGCGGCATCACCTGCACCGTCTTGCGGTAATTGCCCTGGTTGTTCAGCGTCTGGCCCCACAGCTCAAAAGTGGCGCTGATGGTCTCGGCCCCGTAGAGGGTCGCGACGTACAGCCCCGACACGCCGAAGTCGGTAATCCGCTGGTACAGCAGGTCGGCCTTCTTGAGGTCACCGGCGTAAACATAGGTGTAGGCCTTCATGATGTCGGAGAGCACGATGGCCTCTCGAGCGTCGCTGTCGAGGTCGGCCAGGGCTGTGCTTCCTTGCGTGACTATAGTGGGCTTGCCGGCCGGATGGGTCGCCTTGTCGAGGTAGATCCGGTTGACGGTCCCTTCCCACTGGATGTTCCAGTCAAACCAGCCGAAGCTTATTCCCGAGGAGAGGAAAGGCACGGTGGAGGCATTTCTCTTTGCCAGCGACGTCGCGGGGTCGTCGGTCGCCTGTATCTCGACACCGGGAGGTGGCAGCGTCACGTTCAAGTCCTGCCCGGGCCAGCCTGGGACGGTCAGCGAGCGGGGATTGATAGCCCGGGTGTCTGGCCCGATGCCCTGGATCCATGACAGGTACTTGCAGGGGAACACCACGTTGTCAGTGTCAGTGAGGATGATGCCCGCCGGCTTGGCCTTGTCGATCATCCCCAGCGCCATGACCCGGGCGTAATCGTAGTGGGACTTGTCCACCTTGGCGTAGTGGACGGGAATCGCCGTGCACGCCCATATGACCAGCAGTACCGTCACCAGACCCCCGGCCACCACGGCCAGCAGGCGGTCTTTGGAAGTGGCCCACTTCTTGACCACGCCGGCGATCCAGGCGGCGCCGAACCCGATAAGCAGGGCGATCACGAAGTAGCTGGGGTAATAGAAATGCGCCCGCAGCACCGACTCTATCTGGTTGTAGCTGACGGCCGCGAACAAGGTGAACAGAAACAGCAGCGTGAGGAAGAAGCCGTACTTCCTCCTGCGCAGGAACAGCGCCACGAAACCGACAGCCGCGAGCCAGAAGATATAGGGGAACTCGGTGGTGAACGATCCAAAGTACCTCCCGATCCTGCCGCCGTAGAGCTGCAGTGGATAGCCGAACAGGCCGCCGCGCTGGTAGTAGAGAGTCACGTGGTGGAACCACCGGATCAGTGTTGAGGGGTCCCCGTAGTTATAGACGGGCCCCCTGAACGCCGCCACGGGCTCATAGATGAACGGCAGGAGCCCGAGGACGAAGAACGCGCCCATCCTCAACAGGTTGCGGGGGGCGAGGAACTGTTTGTAGTCGGTGTCGAGCCCGAAGAAGATGAGCGCCGGGAGGACGAACAGGATCGTAAAGCCTGATGTCATCGACAACCCGAACACGAAAGCAAGGAGCGCCAGTGCGTTGTTCGCGCTCTTCTTGTTGCCCTGGTGAACCAGCCTCTCCCACCTCAACATGATGACGATCATGAGCGCGATCAGGAACGCGCCCATGGCGTAGGTCTCCGGTATCACCGTCTGGTACCAGAAGGTGAAGGAGAAAGCGAAGGCCAAACCGGCGACCACTCCCCCTATACGGCTGCGGACCATACGGAAGACGATCCAGTAGATCAGGCAGGCGGTGAGCGAAGCGAACAGCCCGCTCATCAGGCTGACCCTGAACGCGAGGGACCCGATGGGGACGATCCATGAGAACAACTTCGCCGACATCAGGAAGAGCGGGTAGCCCGGCCCATGGCAGTTACCCACGCTCGCCACGGCCATGAGGAAGTCGCCCGAGTCGGAGAAGGTGACCGTCCGCGCCGCCGTGACCGCATGGAGAAGAAAGCTCGACAGGAACAGGCTGGACAGGATGATGACATCCTGCCTGCGGCGTATCCTCTCGCCGAAAGAGGCGGTCCCGTCCGGTGTCTCACGGCGGATCAAAGCGGGTTCGTGTGGCATGGCGTAATTATATTCCTGTCTGGTTGAACTGCGGCCGGGTCAGGAACAGGTAGACCGGGATGTGACCGCTGAGCCCGACCACCTTGCCGTTCTCGGACACAGGCCTGCCGTCCCAGGAGATCGTCAGGGTCTGCTCTTTCCCCTCGAGCTTGAGCGGCACTTTGACGGTCCCCTCGCCTGGTGCGATGCGCGTGCTGCCGAGCGGCGTGCCGTCCAGGTCCATGGACAGCGTGCCTTCCTTGCCGGGGTTGTTCACCGTGATGGAGAAGTCGGCGGTTGCCGGCCCGCCTTTATTCTGGATGAGGAGCTCGCCGGACGGACTCAGCAGGGCGTTCCAGGCCTTGCCGTCCTCGAGTACCAACGAGCCGGAAAAGTTGGTGTAGTAGAGCGGGAACAGGGTTGCCGGCGATGCGGTGATCTCGTAGATGTAACTGTCGGATGCCTTCTCGAGCAACTTGTAGCCCGGTGGCATCATCCTGGGATCGAAGTCGATCCCGACCGGCAGGATCTGTTTGTAGAGCGCCGGGATCACTACCGCCTTCTTGATCCCCAGGCCGCTGAGCATATGAGGAGTGTATGGCGCGTATATGTCCTTGAGAACGCCCTGGTAGAAGTCACCGATGGTGCCGGTCGCGACACCGTTGAGCATCGGGTGTTCATTGAAAGTCTGATAGTAGCGGTACTGTAGCGGGATGAAGTACTGCCCCACCATCGGATAGTAGATGACCGGCTCGCTCTTGGGATATCGGGCAAGGTCGGTCACGGCTTTGGGGACCTTGGTGATGTCTTTTGCGCGCAGTGGCGGCACCACCGTGACGTCTATCGCGAACAGGGCGATGATCACAAGGCAGATCACCGCGGCCTTGCGCGGGCTCCAGCTCCGCTTGAGCCGCAGCAGGTAGAAGCCGATGCTTGCAAGCAGCGAGAGCGCGAACGTGACCACCAGGGCCCACCTCGAGTAGAACCTGAACAGTGGAGCAATGACGCGCATGATGATGGACGGAGTCGGTATCCTCACGGTGCCGACCGTCACCAGGGGTGGCATCGAGAGGATGAAGGCGAGGATGCCGGCAACGATCCCGAAGTAGACCGCCGTCCTCACCACCCGCGCCCTTGCCGTCACAGCTGCATCTGTTTCCACCGGCGCCTTGCCGGCTTCCGGTTCTCCGGCGGAGTCGCCTTCGCCGTCACCGCCTTCTTTCTTGTCGCCGCTCTTCTTCCGTCTCCGCCGGAAGGTGAGGAATATCGCGACGAAAGCGAGCGCGTAGGTGACAATACCGGGATAGGCCGTCATCTCGTGCGAGCCCGCTTTGTTCTCGTGGGTGAAGACGTAGTCGGTGGTCCACCAGCGCCAGATCAACGCGTACGACGGCGGAACCACGTAGTTCCACATCCTCGAAGAGTAATTGACCGTCGTGTCGATGGAGCGCTCACCGGAGCTGGCTATGACGGTCGGATCCTTGTAGAGCAGGTTCTTCAGCAGAGGCGCGGCGATGGCGAGGGCCAGCACCACCGCGAGGACGGCGATCAGCACGGTGCGGGCGGTTTTTCTGGTAAGCAGCGGCCTTGCACCGCGACGTAAGTGACCCGTTTCGACCCTGTGGTTTATCAGCGCCGCTATTCCCCAGGCGATGAAGATGAGTCCGCAGAAGACCCCGAAATGATAATCGGTGTACACCGCCACCACCAGGGCGGCCGTCACCGCCAGCCCCGAGACAATGCTGCGCCTGCGCCAGAAGAACACCACCGCGATGAGGAAAAGGGGCAGGACATAGATCATCGACAGCGAGATCTGATTGTAGACTCTTGCGGTATGCCACGGCGAAAACGCGTAGATTAGTCCGCCGAGCAGCGAAGCCAGGGAGCTGCCCGTGATGTAGTAGATAAGCAGGAACATCAGCAATCCGGCCAGCGGGAAGGACAGGATGACAAGGATATTGAAAGCCACCTGAGGGCCGAGCGCGCTTGACATCAGCCCGAGCACACCACCGGAAAGAGGGTCGGCAAGATCGTGCAGGTCATATCCCCACGGGTACGCCCAGAAGTTCGTCCTGGTCCCGGAGAGGCCGTGCTGGCGAGCGTAGTCCTTGTACCAGTAGAGCGCGATCGTGCCCACGCCGTCGTGAGGCGTGGTGGGGTTGAAATAATCGTGGGACAGGTTGGACACCAGCGGATAGGTCAGCAGTATGGCAAGGCACGAGAAGATGATGAAGACAAGGAGCGACCAGATGAGGACTCTCCTCACCGGGGAACCGCTTCTCGTGATGTTCCGCAAAGCAGACGCCAAATAACGCCTCCGGTGGAGTGATTGCACTGATGTCCGGGGGGCTCCCGGCTAACGCGGCAGGCAATCTGTTTGACGTATTATAACCGAGACAGTTCGACGGCTTCCATGGGATACAGCGGTTGCGACCGCCCTCTTGAAGTATCATGGTTAAGGGGTGGGGAGCCCCATCGGGGCGGGAATGGAGAGTCTGCATGACCTGGTTCTATTATGTGGTGGCGGCGCTGTTCGGCCTGATCCTCGGAAGCTTCTTCAACGTGGTCATCTACAGGGTGCCACGCAAGATGTCGCTGGGGGAGAGGTCCCGGTGCCCGGAGTGCGGCAACGTCATTCGCTGGTACGACAACGTCCCCCTCCTGAGCTTCGTCATCCTCAGGGCCAGGTGCCGCGGCTGCAAGGCGCCGATCTCCTGGCGCTATCCGCTTATCGAGGCATCTACCGCGGGCCTCTTTGTGCTCATCTACTGGTGGAGTCGCAGTCTGGTTCCGTCGCAGCAGGGTTTTCCTTCCGGGCAGGTCGTCACGCCGGAACTGTTCATAGGCTTGCTGATGGTTAGTGTTCTCATCATCGTCTCCGCCGTTGACTTCATCGATGGCATAGTACCGAACCGAGTGATATACCCTGGCCTGGTGATGATGCTCCTGCTGGTGACGGGTGTCGCCCTGTACCGGGGGCAGCCCGGACGGATAGGCCTCGCCGTGGCGAGCGCCGCGATCGGAGCGGGCTTACTCTTTGTGGCCGGCATGCTCTACGGCGCGCTGTTCCTGAGGAGGAGGGCACCCGTGGGGGTTACCAAAGTTGAGGGAGCATCAGATGACGGTGAGGGCGGCGGGGACACTGACGAGGACCCTGAGGAGTTTGCGACCGGGATCGGGATGGGGGACGTAAAACTTCTGGCGTTCACGGGTCTGGCCCTGGGGTACTTCCACTGGTACCTGGTGCTCGTACAGCTTTTCGTCGGCTTCCTCATCGGTGCCCTGGTGGCGATTCCACTTCTTGCCCTGGCCAGAAAAGGTCGCAAGGACCTGTTGCCGTTCGCGCCATTCCTCGCCGCCGGAGCAATTGTCGCCCTGGTCTGGGGCTATCAGATTGTGGACCTCTATCTGAAACTCTTAAGGTGAGGATGAGGGGACCTCATTCAGGCTCTATCAAAGGGTTTAGGGTTGAACGCCCCCCTTATGCACCACTCGGAACCCCGTAAGTCCTGATGTTTTATTGAATCATTGCATATTACTGCTTAAGTTTGTGACTAAAGTTGACGAAAGGGAATATTGACAATATTGTTCACCATAGTTCATAATTTGATTCTCAAGTTAAGATAGACCGGAGCTGTCTTAACCAGTGAATAAGATTTAAGTTAGTTGGGGCGGAGAGGGAAAGAGTACTGAAGTGAGCAACAAGCTCCTCACAGTCAACGAAGTGGCAAAGATTCTCAGGGTCTCAAACATGACGGTTTACCGTCTCGTGAAAGGCAAGCAGATACCCGCCATCCGGGTCGGAAAGAACTATCGGATTAAGGAAATAGACGTCGACAAATACCTGAGCCGGGGTTCAGAGTAGCCCGGCACACGCCAGGCCGATCCTCATTCAGGCAGCGTAACGAAAGTATTGGACTGGGGTTCAAGAGCAGGGGTGACTTGATTGGCGAAGGGTGGAGTATCGATAGGCCTGGACATCAGCACCGGGTCCATCAAAGTCGCAGAGGTGAACGTCTCCCGCAAGGAGCCCATCCTGACGAACCTCGCCATCATCATGCTGCCTGAAGGCGCTGTCCGGGACGGCGAGATCGACAGCCCCGAGACAGTCGCCACCTACCTCAAGGAACTCTGGAAGCAGAACCGCATCAGCAAGCGCAGGGTGGTGCTCGGCATAGCTAACCAGAAGGTGATCGTCCGGCCGATGGACCTGCCTTACATGCCGGAGGAAGAGCTCAAGAACGCGGTCAACTACCAGGTCCAGGAGTTCATCCCGATCCCCATAGACGACGCCATCGTGGACTACGAGGTGGTAGACGAGTACATGACCGGCGAAGAGGAGAGGATGCAGACGGTGCTCCTCGCCGCCGCTCACCGCGAGATGATCACCGCGTTCATGGACGCCTGCACCATCGCCGGCCTCGTCCCCGAGGCGGTAGAGCTCAAGGCTTTCGCGATGGTCAGGTCTCTCATCAAGAAGGAGTACCAGTTCCTGGAGGAGGAGGCCGAGGCTCCTGGGAGCGTCTGCCTGATCAACATCGGCGCCGGTATCTGCAACGTTGCGGTGGTAAAGGAGAACACTCCGCGTTTTGTGAGGATGCTGATGAGGGGCGGCGACTACTTCACCAAGCTGCTGTGCGACAATCTGAAGCTCTCGCCGATCGAGGCCGAGGAGATAAAGCGCGGCCGCAGCACAGACCCCGAGGGCAACAACCTCCTTCAGCGCGAGATCCAGGCGTTCGTCGGCGAGATACGGCGCTCGCTTGAGTATTACATCTCTCAGAGCCAGGAGCGCGACCTGAGCAAGGTCATACTGTCGGGAAGCGGTTCCAAGATGATCAACCTGCCCCTCGAGCTAAACCGTGGCCTGAGGCTTCCGATTGAGATCGGGCACCCCCTGCAGAACGTCCAGCTCGCTAAGCTCCCCTACACACCTGAGGAGCTCGCCGAACTGGAGTCGGCGATCGCGTGCGCGGTCGGCCTCGCGTTGAGAGGGACGGAGGACTGATATGACCAAGATCAACCTTCTGCCCCCGGAAAAAATAAAAGTCAGAAGAGGGGCGACGACGGGGCGCTCGTATCTCTGGCTGGCCATACTCCTGCCGTTGCTGGTGCTCATAGTCATCGTCCTTCTGTACTTCCAGGCGAGCGGCAAGGTCTCCCAGAAGCAAAAGGCGCTAAAGGACGCGCAGACGGAGCTGACCGACTGGCAGAGCAAGAACGCGGCGTTGCAGCAGTACAAGACGAGGCAGGACCAGGTCACTCAGCTCCAGTCTTCGGTAGTGGCCGCGCTGCAGGGGCGCGTCTACTGGGCGCGGATACTCAACAATGTCGCGATCACCATACCCAGCGACATCTGGCTGAGCAACCTCGCCGGCACCTCCGGTGACACCAGTACCGCGGGCAACGTGACGTTCGCCGGCTACGCTCTTCAGTGCCCCAACAGGAACCTCGGTGATTTCTTCGGGTACTTCCCTGACTATAAGCCCATCGCCAACTGGCTGGAGAGAATGGCGACCATTCCGGAGTTCCAGAAGGTCTGGCTGTCTTCGGCCGCTCCTGCGCGCCAGGGCACCGTGACTGTCATCACCTCCACCGGGACGACGGTGACGGGATCTCCCGTGATCCAGTTCAACTCCGTAGCAACACTGAACATGACAACGGCGGTCATCGGTGGAGCGCCGGTGGCTCCGGCAGCGACTCAGGCTGCTCCCTCGACGACGCCCGAATCGACACCGGGAGGTACGGGGCAATGATGCGAAGGCCCGCCGTGGCACTCCTGATAGGTCTCCTGGCCGCGCTGCTGGTTGGCGCGATCGGTTACTTCCTGCTGGTCGGGCCCAAGAAAGCCCAGGTCGATAAGACGCAGAAAGAGATCGAGTCGGTGGAGAACCAGATCACCGAGCAGAAGAACACCTTCAAGCAGCTTTCGGACATCAAGAACCGGTCGGCCGAGTTCGAGGCCAAGCTCGCCTCTCTGCAGGCGATGATACCGCAGCAGCCCGAGCTCCCATCGCTGATCAGGAACCTGCAGACGGCCGCCGATCCGGTGACGGGTGCGGGTCTGCCCTGGCTGTCGTTTACCCCTGCGGATGTGACGGCCGGCACCGGTGGAGTGGCCTCCTACGACTTTGGCATGAAGGTCGGAGGATTCTACAGCGAGGTCGTGGACCTGATTTACCGCATGGAGCGCATGGAGCGGGCGATCGTTGTGAAAACCGTGACGATGACGCCCACGACATCGATCCTGGACAATACCTACAGCCCGAACTTGGGGCTGGTCACGTGCGACATCGCGGCAAAGACGTTCACGTTCGCCTCGCCGGCGGGCACCACCGTGACCCCAACGCCGGCGCCGCAGACGACGCCGAGCACCAGCACGCCGACTACGCCGACGTCGCCTACCGGGTAGGCGTAAGATCAGAAGGGGCAAGTCGCCATGGCGCAGAAGATCAAGAAGATGAGACCGAAGAGAATAGACGAGGAGAACTCGAACTCGGTCAAGATCGCCTGGATCGTCGGCGCCGTGGGCCTGTGCGTGCTGCTCGTGGCCGGGATCGCCATCGCCACCAGTGGGAGCAACAAAGGTGGCGGAGGCATAAAAGCGCAGGGAAGCGTGCCGGCTACGACCACTGCCCCGGGGTCAACGCCACAGACTACTACGCCGGCCGCTCCGACGCTTACTGTCGAACAGGTTCAGGTGCCGCCGCTTTCCATCTACAGGCGCAGGAACCCCTTCGAGCCTCTGGTCGATGAAGAGGTCTTGAGCGGTCCTAACGGGACGACCGCCACCGGCGGAGCAGGCCTCGACGTCGTGACGGTCCCGCCGCAACTGCGGACGGACTCCAACGGCGTGCCCGAGACGGTCTCGACCGCCATCACCCTCGAGGGCGTGACGAAACAGGCCGACGCAACGGTGGCGAGGATCAGCGTCGCGGGCCAGGCGTTCGACAACATCGCCGTTGGCCAGACGTTTGCCGACAACTACAAGCTCCTCTCGATAAACGGCGACTCCAGCGCCACCATCCTCTTCGGGGACGAGCGCTTCACGATCTACACCGGCCAGTCGATCTATCTCTAGCGCCGTCGCTGATGATGACCTGGTCGCCAACCGAGCCGGGTCCGCAAGCGACCGGCGCACTTTACCGGAAGGCATCCCGTGTTGTTTTATTTCCATGGAGGAATAATGGCGTCCGGGCCCGGACCCGGAGGGTTCCCGCGACTCGAAGAGGGTGAGATGAATTGAGGATTCTGACGTCCGGCGAGTCCCATGGACCGGCGGTTGTCGCGATAGTCGATTCGGTCCCGTCGGGAATGCCGCTGACCGCGGCGGACGTCGACCGCGACCTCGCGCGACGGCAGGCCGGCTACGGGCGCGGCGGCAGGATGAAGATAGAGAAGGATAGCGCGCGTTTTCTTTCGGGGGTCCGCAACGGGCTGACGATAGGAAGTCCGGTTACGCTCTATATCGAGAACAGGGACCACGCGAACTGGGAGAGCGCCATGTCCCCTGAGCCCGGTCCCGCTGTCGAGATGCAGACCAAGCCTCGGCCCGGGCACGGCGACCTGGCCGGGATGCTCAAGTACTCCACCGGCGACGCCAGGAACATCCTCGAGCGGGCCAGTGCCCGTGAGACAGCGGCGCGGGTCGCGGCCGGCGCGGTGGCGCGGTGTCTGCTCAAGGAGATCGGAGTTGCCGTACGCAGCAGGGTGATGTCCGTCGGCTCGGCAAGCGACGAGCGCCGCGGGGACCTGACCGAGGCGGACTTCGTGCGGGCCGACGCGGACGCAATGCGCTGTCTGGACGCCGAGGTGTCCGCCGCGATGATGAGGGAGATTGATGAGGCGGCTGAGCAGGGAGACACCTTGGGCGGCATATTCGAGGTGGCCGTCTTCGGCGCGCCGCCCGGCCTGGGTTCGCATGCCCAGGCGGATCGCAGGCTTGACGCCGCTCTATGCGCCGCGCTCACTTCCATACCGGGGGTGAAAGGGGCGGAGGTCGGCGACGGTTTCAGCCTCGGCCGCGCGCGTGGGAGCCGGGCTCATGACGAGATCTTTTACGACGAGCGATTGCTGCTGCACCGCAAGACCAATCACGCGGGTGGGATAGAAGCAGGGATGAGCAACGGAGAAACCGTCATCCTCAGGGCGGCCATGAAGCCGATACCCACGCTGGGCAAGCCGCTTGCGACCGTCGACGTCGCCGACATGTCCGCCGCCAAGGCGTTCAAGGAGAGGGCTGACGTGTGCGCGGTGCCGGCGGCGTCAGTGGTGGGGGAGGCGGTGGTAGCGTTTGCCGTCGCCAGCGCTGCGCAGGAGAAGTTCGGCGGCGACTCATTGAGAGAGATGCGGCGAAACGTGGACGGCTACCTGGATCAGATTTCGTCCTGGTGGAGGCCACGCGGGGACGCGTAGTCAAATGGACAAGACCAACATCGTCCTCACCGGCTTCATGTATTCGGGGAAGAGCACTGTCGGCGAACTGGTGGCCGCCTCGACGGGCAAGGGTTTCGTAGACACCGATGCGATGATCGAGAGCGAGACCGGCAAGGACATCGGCGAGATCTTCGGCGGGGAGGGCGAGGACGCTTTCAGGAAGATGGAGCGCGGCGTGGTGGAGCGGGTTTCGGCAGGCCGCGAACAGGTCATCGCTCTTGGAGGCGGCGCGGTAATGGACGAATCCAACGTCGCCATGGTGAAAGAGTCGGGCGTCGTCTACTACCTGCAAGTCGACGCCGGCGAGGTGGCGCGACGGGCAGCGGGATCGTCCGGGCGGCCGCTGCTCGACGGAAGGAGTCCCCGGGAGGTGGAGTTGCTGCTGGAAAGCCGCCGGGACTCATACACCAGAGCCGCCGACGTGATCGTCGAGACGGCGGGACGCTCTCCGGATGAGATAGCCGACGAGATCGCCCGCGATTTCGAAATGAAGAAGAGCAGGGACGAAGGGGATTTTTGACGTGGTGAACGACGCGCGAGAGATCAGGGTCGGCCTCGGGCCCAGGAGCTACAGCGTTTGGGTCGGCGAAGGCCTGCTGGCGAGACTCGATGAGTTCATACCGGCGGGAGGCTGGCGCAAGGCCGCGGTCCTCACGGATTCCAACGTCGGCCCCCTTTATGCCGAGACGGTCCTGGGCGGGCTTCGTGCGGCAGGCCTGGAGACGGAGCTGCTGGAGCTCCCTGCCGGAGAGGCATCCAAGACCGCGGAGCGCGCGGTCGAGGTGATCGACTCGCTCATCGCCCTGGAGCTTAACCGGTCTGACCTGGTGGTGGCCCTGGGCGGGGGAGTGGTGGGAGACCTCGCCGGCTTCGCCTCATCGGTCTTCAAGAGAGGGACGGCCGTGGTCCAGCTGGCGACGACGTTGATGGCTCAGGTCGACTCCTCGATCGGCGGTAAGACAGCGGTCAACATGCCGGCGGCAAAGAACCAGGTCGGCACGTTCCATCAGCCTGTCGCGGTCGTAAGCGATATCGACTGCCTCGCGACGCTTCCGGCGCGCGAGTTTTCTTCAGGGCTGGCCGAGGTCGCCAAGTACAGCCTCATCACACAGGAGGCCTGGGGTCGGGCTTTCCGCGAGAATACGGGAGCGGTAGCGACGGCGACCCCGGCGCGGCTGGGCGAAGTGGTCGCAGACTGCGCGGCCGAGAAAGCCCGTCTTGTCTCGGCTGACGAGCTCGACACCGGCGTCAGGCATCATCTGAACTACGGCCACACGCTGGGGCACGCGCTGGAGGCCGCGAGCGGTTACGACGGCACCTACAGGCACGGGGAGGCTGTCTCCGTGGGGATGGTGTTTGCCGCTCTCGTCTCTGAGGCCGTCGGCCTCGCAGCTATTGGGCTCGCGGGCAGGCATCGCGACCTCCTGATACCGCTGGGCCTGCCGGCCTCGCCTACAGGCGCGGTCCCGTCGTTCGACGAGCTCGCGGCCTTCATGCGACTCGATAAGAAGAGCAGAGGAGATCTGGTGATGGTGCTACTGGAGAAGGAAGGAAGGCCGGTAGTGCGATCGGGGCTCGATCCCACACTGCTGGAGGCCTGCTACGCCAGGCTCACGGCGCCGGGTAGCGGCGCGCGTCGGACGGAGGTGAAGTGATGTTGCGCATCCTGGTCATGAACGGCCCCAACCTCAACCTGCTGGGTGAGCGCGACACCAAGCTCTACGGAGACAGGACGCTGGACGACATCAACGCGGACATGGCGGCCAGGGCGCGGGAGCTGGGGGCGCAGGTCATCTTCTTCCAGTCGAACCACGAGGGAGCCCTGATAGACAAGATACACGCCGAGAGGCGGACGGCGGACGGCATCATCATCAATCCCGGTGCCCTGACTCACTACAGCTACTCGCTCCGCGACGCGCTCGAGGCCGTCGAGCCGCCCGCCGTGGAGGTCCACATCTCGGACATCGGCAAACGCGAGGAGTTCAGGCGGCTTTCGGTCATCACGCCCGTTGCCTGGAAGACGATCATGGGCAAAGGGCCTGAAGGATACATCGAAGCGCTGGAAGCACTGGTGAAGCACCTGTCCGAGTGAGCCCGGCGGCTACTGCGACCGGAAGCCTGAGAGGACCTTCTGGTACTGCTTATAGACCGTGAGCGTTATCTTCTGCTTGCCGTTGGCGAGCTCCTCGAGCGGCGGGTCGACCACGACCGAGAAACCTTCACCGCTCTGGTCGGTCGAAGTGTTCGCGGCAAGCGACGGGTCGCCGATCCCCATGCGCGCCCGGGAGACTACCGCGTCAACCGAGCCCTTGTCCAGCAGCCCCATGACCATCGTCTGCGACATTATGCCGTCGGCGGGGATCGTCGCGGGCGGCGTGGGGCATATCGAATCGGTGGTCAGCGTCAGCGATTGCGGGTAGGTCTCCGAATCGATGGGGAAGGCGGCGACGGTCACATCCTGGCCCTGAGTCAGCGTGAAGTACGGGTTGCCGATATCGAAGGAGAGGAGGGTGCTGCCTTCCGGTGTCTGCGGCTTTGCCACCTCGTGGCCTCCGACAGCGATGCTCGCCGCAGCGGGGATCCTCAGCATGGAAGTGCAGACAAGCCCCGGCGTCGACGCGAACAGAGCGTCGGCCGAGCCGGTCGCCTCGATCCTGCACTGCACGGTTGCGAAGCGGTCTCCGCTGGAGAGGAACACTTTGTAGTCTTTGCTGATGGACCCGTCGCCCGCCGGCATCTCCAGCACGGTCTCGTAGCCCGCGGCCCTGCCGTTGGAGAAGAGAAGCCTTGGCCCGCTGGTGGTGACGCTCCGGCCGATCAGCTTCGCCTGCGACGGGAGCGGGTCGTAAAGCGGCCCGCATTGGGCAGCGGAGCCGGAACGCGTCATGGCGGTCACTATCGCACCGTCGTCGCTCCGCTCGGCCGTGACCTTCACCAGGCCGTTGTCCATTACCACTTGTTGCAGGTCGGCTCCCATGCCCGCGCTGGTGACCTGGACCGCGCCCGCCACAGGCGCAGCCGAAGGCGCCTGGACGCCGCCGAGCCTGAGTACAACGCCCGCGTCGACCCAGCCGGGGTCAGCGACCTGCAACGTGATGGGGCTCACCTGCTCGACAGAAGTCTTGGTGATCGTAACCGCGCACGAACCGGTCTCGTCCGTCCTGGCCGCCACTGCTCCGGTCCTGCCGTCCAGGGTGCACGTCATGGTCGGATCTGAGAGGCGGACCTGTCCCAGGGCGAATAGAGTGCCGTCTAATCTTGAGATCTTAAGCGTGAACGTCACAGGCTCGTTCACCTTCAGCACCCGGTTGCCGGGCTCGGCAGTCACCGTGTAGCGCGCCCCGCTCGACGGCTGGTAGACCGGCACGATCGCAGTCCTTCCGTCGGCCTGGACCTTCGCCTCAAGGCCGCCGGCTCCGGCTCCAGTCACGTCAGCTGTGAAGCTGACCTTCCCATCGCCGTCGGTCGTGGCCGATGCCTGACCGCCGCCGCCCTTGAGTTCCACCCGCGCGCCTTCTGCCTCGGCCAGCACCCCGGCCGGCGAGGCGGCCGCGAGTCGGCGTACCATGTTGTCTTTCTGCGTCTGCAGTGCGTCGAGCTGTCGCGCCAGAGCCTGGGATTGAGGTGAAGCTGCCTGCTTCATGACCTTTGCCGCTCCGGAGGTCTCGGCCGCGTAGTCGCTCGCGATGCTCCTGGCGCTGTCAGAGTCGATGATGCCTTTCTGGCTCAGAGTGTCCAACTCGGCAAGCCGCGCGGAAGCCAGTGTAAGATACCTCTGGGCTTTCTCGGCAGGCGAGGAGGTGAGCGCGAGGTCGACGTGCTCGCGGAACCGCTTCAGCCCGTAGAGAGTCTGGCCGGGGAGGCTTCCGCTGGATGCGGCCACCAGGCCCGAGAAGATCAATATGCCGACGAGCAGTGCCATGGCAGCGGCGGCCACGACCCTGACCGGCCACGTCCACCCCACCTGCGGTCCCCATCCGAGGCGCGGGCTCTTGCGCCCAGCGAGCGCCAGACCATACGAAGGCAACCTCGACCCAACGGCGACCTTGATGCGGAACATGGCCCGGGGCCTGTAACGGTCCACCGACTTTATCCGCTCTATGAGGTCAATGTCTTTTTTCTCGTCCATCATGTTTACTGCTGGCCCTCCAGCCTCTGCCTCAGGTTCTTGATGCCCTTGAACTGCAGAGCCCTGACCGTCACTTCCTTCTTGTCCAGTATCATCGCCGTCTCGGATACGCTGCGGTCCTCGACAAACCTGAGGACCAAGACCTCCGCCTGGGCCGCCGGCAACTTGACTATCTCGCCGTACAGCCCCCGGATCTCCTCCTTGTCTATCGCCGCCCTCTCGATGTCCACTGGGTCGGGGATCTCCGCGGCCCCGTCCAGGTCCACCGACGGCTTCATGCCCCGGAAGTGGTCGACCACCGCGTTGTGCGCGATGCGGTAGAGCCACGCCTTGACGGAGTGCCCCCGGTCCTCGTAGGAGGTGATCGCTTTCAACCCCTGCGCGAAGACCTGCATCGTTATGTCTTCCGCGTCGCTATGGCTTCCGACCCGCCGGATTATGTAGTCGTAAATGTCCTTATAACAGAGATTGAACAGCTTCCCGTACGCCCTGCGATCTCCGTCGGTCGCCAGCGCAAGCAGTTCTCTGAGCTGCTCGTTCTCCGGGCTTCCGCTCATGCGGACCTATTCCTTAAAACGCAGTCACATGCCGTTTCGTTAACCCTGACCTGCCGCATTCAACCGCCATTTCTTGTATTGGACGCATTCCGCGAGCCGGTCTTGACGGCGGTGCGCCTTACCGGTTGTCCTGTCCTATTTATATTTGTAAGTGTGCAAAGATACAATAATGTCGCTCATTGGCGCGTTACGGCAGGAGGTGAAGCGGTGAGCTGGCCGGGGAAGCACGACTCTGATAACAGTGCAGGTTTTACTTACGCGGAGATGGCGTTCCTGCTTCTGGTGGTGGCGCTCTTCCTCGTAGGAATAGTCTGGGTCGTCAACGCGGCCATAGTTAAATCGCATCCCCTCGGCAAGAGCGACACCGCCGGCAGGGATGCGGAGCGCGCTCTCGACAAGATTGAGGCGCTCCTCAAGACCGCCCGGGTCTTCGCCTACNNGCCTACGACGGCCGCGCCCTGCGCCCCGGGCTCTGGACACCCCAGCAGGGATCGCTGGACTTCCTTGGCGACCTGGACGGCGACTCCGGCACCGGTTCGTACCGGGCGGGGGGGGAGAAGGGCCTGGAGCGCGTCATAATATACAGGCAGGACCGATCGCTGGTGGTTTCGGTAAAGAGCAGCCCGGCGGCCCCGCCGAGCACAGTGGTCTTGCTCAAGGGTCTGAGCCCCCGCGACCAGGCTTTCAGCGGCAGTTTCAGAGTTGCCGCATCGGGCGCGGTGAAGATCACGGTGGGAACCGGAGCGGCTCTTGCCGGCACATCGGCGATCCGGGCCGACCGGATCCGGGTGTCGATCACGACCGGAGTGGGCGGCAACCGGCTTCTCCTCGACCGCCAGATGGGCCTTCCACTGACGCCCGCGCTCGCACCCGGCCGCGCGGTCCCCTGATCTGGTGCTTTATTGGTCCCGCAGATGGCTGAAATAAAGCGGCCGGCCAGGGTAAACCATCTCCACCTCCATGGGCGTTATAATTGGTGACGTAGCATGGTTTTGTGCTGTACTGGGTATTGTGCCGTACCCATTCGACTCGGAGGGAAGATGCGTACATCGAAGATAGGTCGTCCCGGCCGGTTCGTAAAGCACTTCTGCCTTTCCAAGACTCTCGGACAGCAGCGAGGCTTTACCCTGGCCGAGCTGATGATATGCGTGTCATCCTGGGCAACATGATCACCATCAGCGTCATAGCCTGCGTGAGCGACACGAGGAAAAGCGAGGTGGCGGACGCGACCTAGCAGGTAAAGGAGCTGTTCCGCAACATCTACTCGCTCGCCAATAGCGGCGCCACTTTCTCTGGGACAAAGAAGCAATATAGATTGACTCTTAACAACCAAGTCAGCGCTAACGGAGCCTATCTGTTGAACGGTGTTCAGGCGCCAAAAACCAGTACAGGCACCACAGTCTATTTGAACCTGGCTCAAGGGGTTACCCCGACCGTAGGTGGCTACGGTACTTCCATAAGCGGATTGAACATGAGGATGCACGTCAATCCGGTCAGTATCAGTTTCATGTTCTGGGGCAGTACCTTGCTGCCCAGGCGTGCTAGTATTCACATTGCCGGCGTACTAGCAATGTTGAGAAGTCGAAAGGATCGTGCGATGAGAACCGAGCAGCGGCGCGGCAGAGCGCTCAGGCTTAAAGTGACAACGGTGTCTGTCCTGCTGCTTCTGGCGGGCGTTCTGCTCTACGCCGGGTGCCAGAGCGAGCTGCAGGCCAAGCAGCAGCAGTTCAAAGAGCAGTGGACCAAGATCATGAACGCCTTCCAGGTACAGCTGGCGAATGACGACAAGAAAGCCCAGGAGTTCATTCAGAAGAACGACGTGTCGTCCCTGATCAAGCTCACCAAGCAGAGGGTGGCCAGCACGAACGACGTCCTGGGACAGGTGCTCGCGCTGTATCCGCCGGACGAGATGAGGAAGCTCCAGGCCCTCGCTGTTTATTACACGGTGACCCTCATCGACAGGTTACAGGCGCAGGAGGACCTGGCCGTGGCGGTCCTCAGCAACAAACCGACCAGCGACCTCCAGAACAATCTCAATGCGTTGGTAAACAGGAACAATGTCATCGGTAACGAGCTCGCGGTGGAGCTCGCCAAGGACGGGATCACCCTCAAGAACCCGGGGCAGCAGCAGCCGAGCACGAGCCCGTCGTCCGCGCCCACTTCAGCGCCGTCTTCGACGCCGGGCAAGTAAGAGCGACCGCATGCTGCCCGCCGCGGTCCTGGCTTGCCTCATCGGCTGGTGGCCGCTCAAGTCGCGGCCGTCCTGGGTCGGTTTCGAGGGACGCAGCCACCAGGCTCGCAAGCTCCCGCCCTTCAAGAAGAGGGCCGAGGTCAAGAGGCCGGGCGGACCAGGCGGCAAGGCCAAAGTCCCCGGCGCGCAGTCCCGCAAGAAGGAACAGAAGGCAACCGTCGATTGACGGCAGCCGCTACAGGTTTATCCCCTTGGTGAGGATCTCGCAGCCATCCGTTGTCAGCAGCACGGTCTCCTCGTGCCGCGCACCCATCTCGCCTTCGATGTAGATCCCGGGCTCGATGGTGAAGACCATACCCGGCTCCAGGGTCTCTTTGGAGAGCTTGGAGAGGGTCGGCTTCTCGTGCACCTCCAGCCCCAGGCCGTGGCCCAGGCTGTGCACGAACTCCTCGCCGAAGCCAAGGCGCTCGAGCTGGCCCCGCGCCGCCAGGTCGGCGTGGGCGGCCGCGACACCCGGGGCGATCGAGGCGAACCCGGCGTCCCAGGACGAGCGCACCGCGCCCAGGACCTCAACCGCCCGTTTCGAGATCTCACCAAGTGCGACGGTCCGGGTCACGTCACAGCAGTAGCCGTCCTTGAGCGCGCCGAAGTCGATGACTATCAGGTCGCCCTCGGCGAGCGGCCTGTCGGTCGCCTTCGCGTGGGGCATCGCCGCGTTGGGTCCAGATGCGACCACGGTATCGAACGCCGGCTTGTCCGCTCCCGCCGACATCATCCGGTAGTCCAACGCGGCAGCGAGCTGGCGCTCGGTGACGCCAGGCTGGATCATCGGCAGCAACGTTTCCCAGGCTTTCGCGGCAGACTCGACAGCGGCCCGGATGGCCTCTATCTCACCGGGTTCCTTAAGGGCCCTCAGCTGTTCCACCATGCCGCTGGTGGGCTTGAGCTCGACGTCGGGCAGCGCGGTCGCGAGCCTCGACTGAAACGCGATGCTGGAGGAGTCCTCGATCCCGACGGAGGTCGAGTCGGCAAGGCGGGCGCGGATCTCATCGGTGATGTCCCGCGTGTAGATGTCTGTCTCCCAGGAGGGCGCCTCGCGGGCGGCCTGCTCCTTGTAGCGGCCGTCGGTGACAAGGGCGGACGTGTCGCGCCTCAGGACCGCGACGCCGTTCGAGCCTGAAAAGCCGGTGATATAGCGGACGTTCTGCCGGCCGGTCACCAGCAGGGCGTCCAGGCCCTGCTCCTCCAACAGGCCGAGCAAGCGCTGGACTCGCGCCTCGGACATGCCGCCTCCCTCCCGTCGTAGAGCCGGCATCTCACCGGCATCAGATGTTCCCGCGGCCCGAATGCTCCTTCAGCCCGCGTGACACCAGTCCTCTTATGAAACCTATGCCGTAGACGAAGTGTGTGGTGATGATGGCCGGAAAGACCATGAGAATGACCAGTGGGTCCAGGCTCTTAATGCTGGAGGCCAGGACCGTCAGCAGGTACAGACCCAGTATCGACACGTACGCGTAAAAGACATACTGACTGAAGAAACTGGCGACGAGCCCCAGCACCACGAAGGCAACGAACAGGCTCGGTATGAAGTACTGCGCCCTCCTGCTGGTGGCCGGGTACTTCCTCACGAAGTAGCCCCGGTGCGTGCTGTAAGAATAGATCTGCTTGAGGTGTGCCCGGTAGACCGGGCGCCGGTGATGGTTCACCATCACGTTGGGCACGTAGAGTATCTTCTTGCCCAGGTC
>PMJJ01000117.1 GCA_003157385.1 Actinomycetota bacterium
TTTATTGGTACAACCCGATTCTATTGGAGCGTCCGTCTTCTTATTAATCCTGGTACTTTCAACTAAATTTTCTACTCACGATTCTCGGCGCGCTGATGCTCTCGCCCACTTTTCCTATGCCGGTGGCGGTGCTGCCGGTGGCGGCTCCGGCTTTGGCGGCGCCTCCATCGGCTTGGCCTTGGGCGCGGGCGGCGCCTTGGGAGTCTCGGCCGGCATATGCACGGCGGCCGGCTTCGTCGGCTTTTCTGCAACTGCTCCCGCCAGGTCCTGAGGCCCCTTGGTCTCGATCAGCCCCATCAGCTGCGCGGCAAGGCCGTCGATCGCACCTCCGCCTCCGGTCACCAGGATGTTCGGCACGAATTTCTGCCCGCTCCTGGAAAGGGAATCGATAGCGTTCACCAGCGCGGTGGGGGTCTGCCCAAGGGCAAGGACCTGCTCGCGGTAGGCCTTGGCGCGCGCCAGGCCAACGGCTTCGACCTCCGCGCCCCTCGCCCGGCCGGTCTCGGCGATGTAGGTCGCCTCGCCGTCCGCCTCGGCCTTGCGGGCATTGGCGTTGTTGAGCTTGATGTCGACCCCGACCTTCGACTGTGCCAGCTGCGCCTGCATGTCGGCGGTGCCGCGCGCCTGCTCGGTATCGATGCGCTGGACCTGGGCGTCCTTCTGCTTCTGGTAGGTCTCTATCTCCTGGCGGGCGATCTCTCGCTCGGTCAGGACGCGAACCATGTCGGGCGGGAAGACGACGTCCTGGATGTAGACTCCCTTGGTCTCGACCTGGTAGTCGTCGAGCTTGTTCTTGATGTGCTCGAACGCCTGCTCCTGGACCTCCTGGCGGGTCTCGATGAACTGGACCGCCTGCATGCTCTGCAGCTTGTCACGGAAGTGGTTCCCGACGGCCGCCTGCAAGACTTCGTTGACCAGGTTCTGCATGGTGCCGACCATCGATATGACCTTGGGCGCCTTGGTGTCGGGCACGTGTATCTGCACCTGCAGGTCTATCGAGAACACGAAGCCTTCCCTGCTCTTGGCCACGATCTGCTTCAGCTGCCGGTCGAGGTTGTGTGCCTGCGAGGTCGCGTCCGCCCAGTTCAGTGTCAGGATCGCGGTAGGCACGATCTCGGGCTGGTACACGCGCGGGTTGATGGCGTACTTGCCCGTCCTCAACGGCTCCTGCCATATCCCCCGGTGCCCCGGGCGCACCAGCGAGCCGAACTTGAACTGCTCGCCGGAAGTGTCCTCCGTCGAGAGCCCCACGTACGCCTTGATGACGGCGACCTGGCCCTGCAGGACCACCAGCATCGGCACCAGCTCCACGCTTACCAGGAACGGGTTGAGCGCGTAGGCGCCGTACAGCAGCGGGTCGTGCTGGAGGCCTATCTTGCCGCCGTTGTCGAGGAACTCCTGGTAGTCCTGGTAGTTGTTGTGGAGGTTGTTCTTGCTGCCCAGCAGGCCCTCGATCAGCTCGAGATCGTTGGCTCCGCTTTCCTCCATCGCGCTGACATCCTTGAAGCCCCCCAACCTGCTCGCGATGTCGCCCGAGGGAAGCGGCTCGCCCTCATAGGTGGTGACTATTCCGACCATGTCCTGCACCTCGGTGTCGGCCGGACCTTGCTGCGGAGCGATGGTCACCAGCTCGAGCTGCCACCGTTGGAGCCCGAAAGTCTCGGGCGTCAGCACTCCCTGCTTGTCTATGAGCCGCTTGAGCTCGGGTGAGGTCGGAACGCCGTAGACCTTGAGCTTGGTTATCACCAGAAAGCCGATCGGGTGTATCGGGGCGGACGTCCCCGGCGGGAGCACCGGCCGCTGTACGCCCTTCATCCCTCCGTTCGCGACGAAAGACTCAAGGTCCGAGAAGTTGCCGAACTCTTTCTTGAAGAGCGCGGACTTGGCGCCTATCGGCAGCGGCAGCCCGACCTGCGCGATGACGACTCCGATCTCGCCGGCGGGCACCTGCACCCACGGGAACCGCTCAACCTTGTGAGTGATCCAGAACTTCAAGCGCAACCCCGGCATCAGCAGGTCGGCCTGGTAGCCCGGCTCGTGCTTGAACGCCACAGGGTTGTCATCGGAGAGCTCCTTGAAGCCGAACCTCTTCTGCACCAGGCCGACCTGGGTCGGGCCGATGCGCCGCAGAGATGGTAGGAGCAGCAAAAGGAACACTGCGACCACGATGATGGCTATTATCCAACCCATTTTGTCCTCCCTTGCCTGCTTTGACGGTCCGCCCCAGCCTTGAAGGGTGAGGTTCCGCGCGAAAAGTATATGCCAACAAGCTCGAGCGGTAAAAAACAGGGCTTCAGCGCGGCTCTAGCTCTGCCGCCTCTATTTCGTGGATTGAAACGGGCTCCCTTCCGTTATAATGAATCCACTCTTTGCGCTGGGATCCAGGGGAGTGGTACACATGGACGCCAACCAGATGCTCTTTTACGAGACGCTTCGCTTTATCATCGGGCCGATGGTGAAGATACGCCTGCACCTCAAAATCGAGGGGCAGGAGAATATCCCTGACACCGGCGCGGCGCTGATCGTCTGCAACCACCGCTCCAGTCTGGACCCGGTAATCCTCGCCTACTCCGTCCGCAACAGGTACATCAATTACGGCGCAGCGTCCTGGTCGTGGAAGGTGCCCGGCTACGCGCAGCTGCACGAGTGGACCGGGGCGTTCCCCATTACCCTTGCGGGCGGGCCCGACGCGAAGATGGAACTCAACCGCGGTCTCGAGCTGCTGCAGAACGACGAGGTAGTCGGCATCTTTCCGGAGGGCGGCGATACGATCCTCAATCCGGGCAAGGTCGACAAGATCAAGCAGTTCAAGACCGGCTTCGCGCGGCTTGCGCTGGATGCCCGCGTTTCGGTAATACCCTGCACAGTCATAGGCGTGGCCGAGCGCCGGATGCCCACAATTCCCGGCCCGCTGGTGGAGAAGCTGATCAAGCATCCCGAGGCGGGGCAGGGCTATTCCTCGGTCATGTACAAGCGCGCTGCCTGCCGCATCGGCGTGCCGCTCGACTTCGGCGACCTCTACGACAAGCCGGTCAACAAGCAGCTCCTGGACCTCATCACCAACAAGGTGCGGCAGATAATCATGAAGCTCTACAACGGTGAGGACCTCGACCGGTTCCTCACCGGCGAGACGCCGTTCGACTTCGCCTACGAGCGGGTCGGCAGCGGAGTGAAGAAGCTGCTTTAGGCGCGCCGCACCTTTTTCGCATTTTAGTAGCGCCGGCGCTACTAAAAAGTAAAGCCGGGGACGAGCCCCGGCTTTACCTGATCAGTCTCTCTCTAGTTCTTGCCGACTATCGCGATGCTGCACACGTTCTGGTTCGGCACGCCGCCGAGGTTGTGGGTGAGCCCGAACTTCGGGTCCTTCACCGCGCGGTCCTCGGGCCAGCGGCCCAGCAACTGATTGTACATCTCGAACAGCATCCTCAAGCCTGAGGCCGCGATCGGGTGGCCGAAGCACTTCAGCCCGCCGTCCGGCTGGCATGGGATCTGCCCGTCCAGGTCGAAGAAGCCCGCGAGAATGTCATCCGCCGCGGTTCCCGGGGCGGATATCTGCAGGTCTTCCATTGTTGCGAACTCGGTGATGGAGAAGCAGTCGTGCACCTCCATCATGCTGATCTCTTCGCGCGGGTTGGTTATCCCTGCTTCCTTGTACGCCTTTTTCGCGGCCATGCGCGTGGTCAGCATGCCTGCGCCGTCCCAGTCGGTGAAGAGCGCTTCCTCTCCCGAGGAGACGGACACCTGCAGTGCCTTGACGCTTACGAGGTCCTGGTTCGGCTTCATCTTCTTGGCGATCTCCGGCGTGGTTACGATCGCGCACGCGGAGCCGTCGCTAACGCCACAGCAGTCGAACAGGCCCAGCGGGTACGCGATCATCGGCGCGCCCATTATCTGCTCGATCGGTATGGGCTTGCGCAGGTGCGCGCGTGGGTTCTTCGCGCCGTTCTGGTGGCTCTTCCAGGAGATGTGAGCCATTGCCTCTTTGATCTTCTCCATCGGCACGTTGTACTTGGCCGAGTACGCTGTCGCGAGCTGGGCGAACAAGCCCGGCGCCGATGCGTTGGGCCCTATCATGGCCTGCATCTGCCCGAAGGCCGGCGAGTCGGGAAGTCCACCGTAACCGGTGTCCTTCAGCTTTTCGACGCCCTGTGCCAGGGCGATGTCGTAGGCGCCGCTGGCGACGCCGTAGCACGCCCCGCGGAACGCCTCGGTGCCCGAGGCACAGAAGTTCTCCGTGCGGGTCACCGGCGTCAGGGGAAGCTTCAGGGCCATGCCCAGGAAGTTGCCGCCCTTGCCGATGTTGATCTCATCGATATGGCTGCCCAGCCAGGCGGCCTCGATATCTTTCTTCTCGATTCCCGCGTCCTCCAGGCATTCGATAAAGGCCTCGACCGCCAGGTCCTCGGGGGCTGATTCCCAGCGCTCACCGAACTTGGTGCAACCCATCCCGAGGATCACTACCTTGTCCCTGATTCCTTCTGCCATTTATTACGCCCCCTCTGCAACTACTGGTACGGCTTTCCAGAAATAGTTCGTGATATCGTGCTGATCGTCGCGGTGCTTGACTCGGAAACTGAACTCCACGGGTCCGCCGACCGCAAGGTCATCTATGGTGCAGTCTGTGAAGTCGAACACGTAGCGGCCACCGCCGTTGAAGTTGACCACCCCATACATCGACGGAGGGTTGATCGTGGCGGCCAGCATGTCGGACGTGAAGCTGAATATCTTGCCACCCTTTTCGGAGAGCACGATCGGCTCACTCTCGTCCACCGCGCCGCACTTGGGGTTCACGCAGATCCTCTGAGGCGGGAACTGCGGCTCGCCACAGCCGGTGCACTTCGAGCCTGTCAGCCCCAGTATCGCCTTGTGCGAGCGCCACATCAGCGTCCAGCGGGTCCACCTCTGCTCCTCGCTGCGAAGCCCCAGCTCCGCGGGGACCATGCCCCGCCAGACCAGGTACTTCAGGTAGTTATCGAGGTCCGCGCGCCTGGCGAGCGATCCCGACACACCCATCTTCGGCTTGAACTTCTTGATCGCGTCGGTGACCTCGAAGGCAAGCGCGTCGCAGCCGCTTCCGTACGAGACGAGAAGCAGCTTGTCGCCGGGCTGTGCGTCCTCGAGGGCCCTCGAGAACATGAGCAGCGACTGGGCCGTACCCGTGTCGCCAATCTGCGCCTGCATGGTGTCCTGTACGTTCTCCGCCTCGAACCCCATTTTCTTGTTGATGGCCTTACGGGCGCCGCCGTAGTAGCAGGGGTAGATTATCTTGGAGAAATCGCCGGGCGCCATGCCGAGCTTCTCACAGAGGCCGTTGATCGCCTCGGGGATGAACTGGCCAAACCCGACGTCGCGGATCCAGCGCTCCTCCCACTGACGATCGTACTTGGTGTCGGCGCCCCTCATATGGTCCACGAAGTCGTGGCCCGTCGAGAACGAGCCTTTGTACTCGGCGATGACGTCGTCCGTTCCGACCATCACCGCGCCGGCGCCGTCTCCGAACATGAACTCCTGGACGCTGCCCATCTTACCCAGCCTGCAGTCGGCCGCGGTAACAATCACGTTGTTGGCGCTGCCGGCGGCGGCCGCGTCGAGGGCCGCGATCAAGGCGGTCGTCCCTGCCTTGAGTCCCCCGGTGAAGTCCGCGGTCCTGACGCTCTCGCTGGTCGCCAGCGATCCGGAGATCAGGTTCGCGCAGAGGCGCTCCCTGTAAGATGCGGTCGTGGTGGCGAAGTAGACACCCCCCACCTCGGACCGGTCGATGCCGGTGCTGCAGTCTCTGGCGGCCGCGGATGCCATCGTCACCGCGTCCTCGTCGAAGTTTGCTACCGCCTTCTCCCCCTGAGCGTTCATGATGTTGGCGGGGTTGAGCCAGCCCATCGACCCGAAGATGATCATCTTGTTCAGTCGAAAGCGGGGAACGTACCCTCCGTATGAACGGATCCCAACCATTTAATCACTCCCTTTCCGGTTAATCCTCAACCCATCGATAACCGACCGCCTTACCAGCGGTCAGTATCGCGTTTCCCATCCACAAGGCTCGTATATACTCATCTACCACCCCGCCGCAAGTCAACCGGCGGGACCGGATCAATCGAACTCGACAACGTCGATGTAGGGGAATTTCTGCTTGAGCAGAGCCTTGATGCGCTTGCGCGCCTCGCGGTCGGTGATGTGCTTGACCTCGCTCACCGACAGGCCGTCCTCGTTCTTCTCCCCTTTGTAGGAGACCAGAATGCCGGCTACCGCGAGAA
Organism: Actinomycetota bacterium; assembly: GCA_003157385.1. Taxonomy (GTDB): domain Bacteria; phylum Actinomycetota; class Geothermincolia; order Fen-727; family Anoxymicrobiaceae; genus FEN-680. Next base: position 6,252 of record PMJJ01000117.1, read on the forward strand.
AACCCATTCCGCCCGGCCCGCAGCAAGCGGTGTCCGCGTGAGCACCCTTGAGCGCGAAGAGCACCTTCGTGCCCTCGAAATCCAGCACGCCTTCCTCCATCACCTTGTAGTATCCGCCGATGCTGCGTATCTCCTCGTTGAGAGGCTGGTGGACGTACCTGGACAAAATATACCCCCCGGTCGAGGTTTCCAGCCCATGATGACCGCTCTTCAGCCCCGACATTATATAACGCAACAGTTCGAGGGTCTAAGACTGTCCAGGGCAGAGTGGACTGCCGGCCGATCTACGCGCGGAGGTGCCTGGAGCGGGCGGGCCTGGAGATAGTGTACGACCCGCCAAGCCAAATATCAGGCAAAGTTGGCACACAACCTGGCTGGGGAAGAGTCGGCCAAGCGTGCAAAGCCGGCGGGACTCCGGCGCTACAAGAAAAAAACCGGGAGGTCATTTGCGGGGCCTCCCGGCGTTTCTTCCGTTACGGATAGATCATTCCTTGACGTACTTGAAGGAGACCTTCACCTTCGCCCTGTAGGCTACGACCTTGCCCTTCTCCAGCTTCAAGTCCAGGTCGGACACCTCAGCGATGCGCAGGTCCTTCAGCGACTTGCCCGCGGTATCAACCGCATTCTTCGCCGCGTCCTCCCATGATTTGTCGCTGGATCCGACGAGCTCGATGATCTTGTAGACGCTGTCAGCCATGGTCCCCCTCCTTGTTGTTGCCTGTGCCGCTGTCTCGTATTCTACAAACTGAGCCACACCCCTGCATTACTCCAGACGCATTTTGGCCTCTCCTCATCGGCAAATCCTTGATTCTTATGAATCGTAGAGATATAAACGTAACACCGGCTTCTCCCTATCGACGCGCCGGTTTGGGCACGGACTCTTAGCCGTGCCGGTATACAGAAGGTGGTCGCATGAGGTACTGCAAAGGTTGTGGATTCCCGATACCTTACGGGAAGTTCCTGGCCTGGACGCAGAACGGTACGATAATGGGCCGCGACTCCGCCCACACCCGGTTGGTCTACCTGGAGGTGGACGAGCTCCGCTCGCTGTTCGACGGGGTCTCCCGCTGGGTTAACTTCTCGATCGACCCCATCATCGCGCGCGCCGAAAAGGAAGTCGGCAAGCGGTTCATCCAGACGCTTCTTCCGGGCTTCATCGCGAAGATGCCGCGCGGCAAGATGGCTCGCCCCGAGTTCGGCATCCGGGCGACCAGCAAGTTCATCTTCAACTACATGGCCGGCCTGGGCATGGGCCGGGCCGAGATGGTCGAGTACGTGAGCGGGAGCCACGCCCGTGTGATGCTTATCAATCCCCATTCCGTGCCGCTCATCGCGGGCGACGGCACCGGGGTCTTCGAGTTCATGGAGCGCATCGGCGTGGAGGTCGGCTGGGAGAGGATCAAGGCCGAAGAGTACATGGTGACCATCAGGAAAATAAGTGACCAACCGCCGGTCGAGGAGCGACTGACGCTCGCCGAAGCCCAGTACATCCCCGGCGGCGTCGAGCTCGACAAGTGCGCCAAGTGCGGTGTGCCGCGGGAGGTCACCAGCAACATCTACCTCGACCTCGAGAAGGGGGTCCTGCGCCACTCCAAGACGGGGATGCGCTTCGTCGCCCTGCCCGTTCAGAGTTTCCAGGCGGTCCTCCGCGAGCTCGAGGCGGAGTTCGGCTCCGAGCTCCCCGCGCTGATGGAAGGACTCGAGCAGAAGTACATGCGGGAGACCTCCAGCGTCCGCTACTCGATCGGCCGTGACAGGGACATGCTGGAGATTATCAGCGACTTCCCCTGGATGGGCATCGGCAATCCCGTCGGTGCCTGGCAAAAGGACCGCACCGTCCAGTTCGTGGTGGACAATCCGTTCCACGCCGGCATCGTGGCCGGCAAAGTCACCGGCGTGTATGAGGCATGGACGGGGAGCATCGTAAAGACCAGTTGGGCCGAGGACTCACCCGGGCGCCTGCGCGTGACCCTCGAGCTGATGACCTGACCCTTCCGTGAGTAACCCGCCCGAAGATCCAGAGCGACCAGAAAAAGAAGTCGAGGTCCTCGAATCTGACGTCACCGCCCCGACCCCCGCGCTGGTGCGAGGCACGCTCTTCCAGGGCGGGACGCTTTCCGCGTTCGGCCACCGGGACTTCCGGCTGCTCTGGTCGGGAGCTTTTCTCTCCAATGTCGGCACCTGGGTCCACACCACGGCCCTCCTCTGGTACGTCAAGGACCTGACGAATTCCAACGCTTGGGTCGGCGCCGTCAACCTGGCGAGCTTCATGCCGATCCTGCTCTTCGTGCTGTACGCCGGTTCTCTCGCCGACAGGGTCGACCGCCGCAAGCTCATCATTGTCACACAGATAGTCATGATGCTGGCGGCGCTCGGCCTCGCCATCGCCACCAGCCTGGGTCAGCATTCGCTGGCGCTCATCATGGCGCTGACGATCGGGATGGGTGTCGCGTTCGTGTTCAACTTCCCGGCGTGGCGCGCCATGGTCCCCGACCTGGTCCCGCAGAAGGACCTCCTGAACGGGATAGCTCTGGACGCGGCGCAGTTCAACATGGCGCGGTTCGTCGGCCCGGCGATCGGGGCCATCATCATCCACTTCTGGAGCGTGGCCGGAGCCTTCTACATCAACGCGGCCAGCTTCCTTGCGGTCATCGCGGCGCTGCTCATGATAAGGGCGCGGCCGGTGGTCACCACCGTGCACGCGACCTCCACGCGCGCCCACGTCAGGGAGGGGTTCTCCTACCTGCGCGTCAACTCCTGGGCCGTGAAACTCCTTGTGGTCCTCATGGTAGAGGCGGTCTTCGGCATCTCGACCATCGTGCTTCTTCCGTCGGTCAGCCGCGACGTGCTTTACGGGGGCTCGCTGCTTTACGGATTCCTGGTCGGAGCCATCGGCCTCGGCGCGGTCCTCGGCGCTCCGCTGGTCACCTGGCTCAACAAGCGCTTCAAGGAGAGGGACCTGATCAAGGTCTCTCTTTCCGCTTTCTCCGTGGTCCTGATGGTGATGGCCATATCCAAGAGCGAACCGCTTTCCCTGCTGATGGCCTTCTTCATCGGCGTGACTTTCCTGATGGCCAGCGCCTCCATCAACACCGTCCTGCAGTCGCGGGTGGAGCGCAACATGCGCGGCAGGATAATGAGCTTCTACATCCTGGTGTTCCAGGGTACATCCCCTCTGGGAGGTCTGCTGCTCGGCTACATCTCCGACAAGACCTCGACGCCGATCGCAATCGGAATCGGCGCCGCCGTCTGCATGCTGCTCGCGGTGATAATGATCGCGGTTCCGTCGCTGCTCGAGGACGCGGTCTCCACGGCCTATGTCGCGGCTTGAGTGCGGCGGGGTCCGGGCTCTACCCGCCCGAGAGGAAGTTCGCGATGATCCGGGCCAGCTCGCGGGGGAACTGCAGCAGCAGGCCGTGATGGCCGCCCTCGAACTCGACCAGTTGAGCGTCCGGGATCAGCTCAGAGAGAACACGTGCGTTCTCGGGCAGGATGACTATGTCATCGCTGCCGGTGATGACCAGGGTGGGCTTGTCCATCTCGGGAAGGCGGGCGCAGGTGCCGTTCCAGGCGCGGATGGCATCCGCCTGGCGTGCGAAGCGCTCCACGTCCCGGCCGTCTGAGGCGCCGAAAATGTCGCCGAGCCCGGCGACGTTCTCCTTCAGCCAGTCGGCGGACAGGAGAAAGTGGCGCTCCCCGTCCCCACCGTCGGTCATCTGCAGCAGGATGCCCGGCTCCTGCCGGACCCCGCCCGCGCCACCGCACTCGGTGCCGAGAAGGACCAGCCGGTCCACCATTTCGGGATTGGCCAGCGCCATCTCCTGCGCGATGTAGCCTCCCATCGAGTATCCGACCAGGTGAGCGGGCCATTCACCTATCGACCTCAACAGCCCGGTGGTGTCCTCGGCGAACTGGGAGATGCTGAAACTCTTCTCGCCGGCCGGGGTCTCCCCGATGCCACGGTTGTCGACCGTGATCACCTTGCAGTCTGACGCGAGCTGCTCGACGAACTCGTCGGTCCAGAGCTCCTTGACCGCGCCGAGGCCGGCGATGAGCAGGACAGGGTGCCCCCCACCATGAATGCGGTGCGCCACCTGTATGTCGTCGACATGTGCGCGTGCTGTCATTGTCTCTTGCAGCTCGACCACCCTCTCCGTGAATCCGGGACGGCACTCTCTTCAATACGGCGGCCGGCTTACCTTCCGATCGGCTCGACCGCAAGTAAGGTGATGGCGACCGGGGATCGGCGGCGCCCATGAAGCCCGTTGCCGGTCAGAACAGGACGGCGCGTGGGGAGCGTGATAACATGTGGATTCGACCGGAGGGACTTCCGCCACCGATTTCGGTGGCGTCAGTTATCAGCGACAGCATCCCTCGAGCATTTCCGCACCAGACCGGCGAGCCCCCGCTGGAGGTCGCCCGTGGCGAAGACGATCAGGAACAGAAAAGCCGGACCGGCCGTCTACATCGTGGTGATACTGGTGTTCGCGCTGATCACCATCGCGTACACGTGGCCGATGGTCGCCCATCCGGCCACCCGCGTCGCCGGCGGGTCAGGGGACACGCTCCTGAGCACCTACATCATGTCCTGGACAACGCACGCGATCCGCGCGAACCCCGCCAGGCTTTTCAACGCGACGATGTTCTTCCCCAACAAGTACACTCTTGCTTACAGCGACCTCCAGTTCAGCAACTCGCTCATCTCCCTGCCGGCGCTGCTGGTGACCACGAGCCCCATCGCCGCTTACACTTTCGTCATCTTCATGGGCTTCATGATCAGCGCCTTCGGCGCGTTTCTCCTCGTGTATTACCTGACCAAGGACGCCTACGCCGGCCTCGCGGGCGGCATCGTGTTCGGGTTTGCCATGTATAAGCTCATGCACCTCAACCACGCGGGGATCCTGGCCACCGGGTTCATACCGCTTGCGTTCGTCTGTCTTCACAAGTTCACCGAGAACAGAAAACCGCTGTTCGCGATCCTGTTCACCGTGTCCACGATCTTCGTCTTCTGGACCTCCTGGGAGTACGGGTTCTTCACGGCCTTCGGCATCGGCATCTACCTCGTCGTGCTGGCGATAGTGAAGCGGCGGCCGCTGGCAGACTTCGTTCGGGGGCGGGCGGACGCGCAGAGCCGCCGCAGGCTCATTCGATCGACGGGCATGTTGCTCGCGTCATTTGTCCTGATCGGTGTCGTGCTCATCCCTTTCGCCTTGCCATACCTGAAGCTGCAGAAAGCGGACCCGAGCTACAAGCGTTCGATCACTGAGGTGGAGAAGTACTCCGGTGACGTGCAGGATTTCTTTACGGCTCCCGCCGCCAATCTCCTGTGGGGCCGCGCCACGGCCGGTATCAGACAGAACACGATCGACAGGGGATGGGAGAACGCGCAGTCGCGCCCACCGGTCATGGAAGAGAGGACGCTCTTCATCGGTTTGATCCCCGTGCTGCTGGGTATCGCTGGGATCGTGTACCTGGCCAGAAAGCGGAAGACATCCCTCGAGAAAGTCGCGTTCCCCTTCTACACGGTGCTGCTGGTAGTGTCACTGGTGATGTGCCTCGGGCCGACGCTCTATGTTTTCGGCCGCCACCTCAATATCCCGATGCCCTACCAGCTCCTCTATCGGTTCTTCCCGGGATTCAAGGCCATAAGGACGCCGACGCGCATGTTCGTGCTTGTCCTCATGTCCCTGGCCGTGCTGGGCGGCTTCGGCATCAAGTGGCTCAGGGCGAAGATGCGGGGGAAGTACAGCCTGCGCGCGGCCACTCTGACGATCGTCGTGGTGCTTGTCCTGCTAACCGTAGAGATGATGCCCTTTGGGATCACCACCATCCCGGTGCCCGGGAAAACCGGTTTTCCCGCCGTCTACCAGTGGCTCGGCACGGTGAAAGGAAATACGCCCACCGTGGTGCTCCCCCTGCCCAGCTCCAACGAGGAGTACAACGGTTGGGAGCCGTGGCGGATCTACTACAACTTAGACAGTTGGAAACCGATCCTGAACGGGAACTCCGGCTTCGCGCCGGCCACCTACATTCAGGCCCTGGAAGTGATGAACGAGACTCCCTTCCCCTCGAAGAAGTCGATTGATTTTCTGCGAGGGATGAATGTGAAATACGTGGTCGTAGAGACAGCGAAGATCCTTAACGGGAAGGCCGTCGTCGCCAGCGCCCAGGCGCCGGGAACAGGCGGCCCGGGCCTCACGCTCGTCAAGACATTCGGTGACGACTACCTGTTCGAGCTCAAATAACCGACTGGAAAGGTTCGCGAGTGACAACCAGTGTGAACGGCAAAGCTGAGCCGCCGGAACGGCCGGCCGAGCACGGCCGGAGATCGCGCTCCCACGTGAGATTCCGGGCGGCCCTGGTCGCGGTGATCGCGGCCCTGGTCGTGCTCCTGGCGGTATGGGTCGCATCGACCGCGCCCATGAGCGACATCCAGGCCGGCAGGTACGCGAGGCTCTTCGTGTATCGCGGCCAGGCACACATCAGCAAAGTGTCCGACCGGCGGCTGCTGGACGCGCCGTCGACGATCATGCAGACGGGCGACAGCGCCGTGACCTCGGCGGATGCCCTTGCCGCGATCGAGAGCCATCACCTGAGCCGCACGCGCATGGAGAGCCTTACGCAGGTATCGGTCGCGGCCATGAGCGGCTCGGCGGTGAAGTTCGCCCAGGGTTCAGGATCCCTCTACCACTACGTCGAGCCGGGCTACGGATACGAGGTCGATCTGGCGGGCGTCGCCGTCAATGGCGATACCTGCGTCTTCAACACCGATTTCCAGAAGGGCCTGGCGCGGATCAGGGTCATCGCGGGGCAGGTCCACCTGGCGATAGGCGGGAAGGACGAGGGCTCCTTCGGCGCGGGCAAGGAGATCCTCGCGGGAACGACCGGCGGCGAGCCTTACATCAAGGCAAGCGGCATCGGACCGGGAGTCCTGGCGGAGCCATGGTACCGATGGAACTCCGGGCGCAACCGCTCCGACGGGCTCAAGGCCATAAACTCCCCTCGATAACAGCCCCGAATCTACAACCGCGATTTTCCTCGATACAGCCGCGACCCTGCACCCTGGTTGCTCCCGCGACATCCACCTAATATAATCATCACTAATCAAATTGATTAACCACGCTAATCTGAGGAGTTGGCCATGGCTGATGATTATCGCAAGATGTGGGAAGAGCTTGGCATGGACCTGGACGCGCACGACGGCTTGCTCGAGATACTCCCTCCCCTCTTTGGAGACGTCTTCCTGTCGCAGGAAGGCAGGCCGGCGCGTATGAGCTACTTCGACTACGTTTTCTCAGAAGTGCACGGGCTCCGCATCCAGGAGCTGGTGAACCACAAGAAGAACGGCGGCATTGTCGTCGGCACCTACTGCACCTATGCCCCCGAGGAACTCATCATGGCCGCGGGCGGGATCAGCGTCGGCCTGTGCGCGGGAGCCGAGGTCGCGCCGCAGGAGGCGATGAAGTTCCTCCCCGCCAACCTCTGTCCTCTCATCAAGTCATCACTGGGCTTCAAGCTCGCCAGGGTCTGCCCCTACATCGAGTCGTGTGACCTCTTGATCGGCGAGACGACCTGCGACGGCAAGAAAAAGTTCTACGAGATCCTCGGCGACATGCAGCCGGTGCACGTGATGGAGCTTCCACAAAAGAAAGGCGAAGGCGACCGCGCTCTATGGAGGAGTGAGGTCAGGGCGCTGGTAACAAGGTTGGAGGAGCTCTCCGGCAAAAAGATAGACGAGGCATCGCTCTCCGAGGCCATCAAGATCGCAAACAAGAAGCGCCTCGCGCTCTCCCGGCTCGCCGAGCTCAGGAAGGCCGACCCGCCGGTCATCTCCGGCCGGGACGCGCTGCTGATCAACCAGATAGCGTTCAACGACGACCCCCGACGCTTCACGGGCAAAGTGAACGAGCTCTGCGACGAGCTCGAGAAAAGGATCGCGCAGGGCAAGACCATCGGCGGCCCCGCCCGTCCGCGCATCATGGTATCGGGGTGCCCGATGGCTCTTCCCAACTGGAAGCTGGCGCAGGTCATCGAGACCTCCGGTGCGGCTATCGTCATGGAGGAGATGTGCACCGGCATCCGCTACTTCCGCAACCAGGTGGACGAGAGCCCCACTGACCTGGAAGGAATGCTCGACGCCGTGGCCGACCGCTACCTCAAGATAGACTGCGCGGTGTTCACCCCCAACGCCGAGCGTATTGAGAACATCCTCGGCCTTGTCCGCGACTACGAAGTCGACGCGGTCGTCTATCACGCCCTGCAGGCCTGCGACCCCTACACCATCGAGGCGTACAAGGTGCAGAAAGCGCTCGACGAGGCCGGCATGCCGATGCTCTACGTGGAGACGGACTACGGCGACGACTCGGGCCAGATAGCGACGCGCGTACAGGCGCTGCTGGAGATGGTCCGGTAATTCTGGGGACAGGTACTTTCTACTCGTTTTTCTACTTCTGGCCTCATCGCGCCAGGACTCGAACGTTTGAAACGGGTGCAACGGGCGCGAGTAGAAGAACTAGCAGAAAGTAGCTGTCGCTGTTTAGAAGAGCGAGATCTTCTTGACCGCTCCGGTGTCGTACTCCCAGCGGCGGTTGGAGATGTTGTTGGGATCCAGCGCCATCTTGAACGCGGTGAAAGCGTTGAGGAGAGGCACGACGTTGGGCTTCGCTATCGCCAGGGCCATCTCCACCTGGCCCATACCCTTAATGAGCGCGATCAGCCCTGCCGCGAAGCACATCCCCTTGCCCATGGCCCCAAATGTCGCGCGGCCGTATCCCATCTGGATACGGATGAGGTCGTCCTTGTCGCACTGGTTTGTGTACATGTCGTACTCGAGGTACGCCGAGCGACCCATGTGGTAAGGCTGCAGGTACGTGGACGCGTCGTCGGGCGCGAGGGGGTCGTCGGTGGTGCCCACCTGGTTCGTGCACGCCGTCCGCATTCCGCGCTCGACCTCGACCATGTTCTCGATCTTGTCGATGAGCGCGCCTATCATGAACGAGCCGCGCACCCGCATCACGCGCGTGGTGACGTTGAAGTACTTTACCCACCGCTCGAAGTCCACGAACTCGTCATCCTCGGTGAGGTCCATGAGCGCCTCGCCGGGCAGGTAATCGATCATCGGGAAGGCCTTCTCCAGCGACCTCTTGGTCACGTCGGCTTTCAGCTGCGCCTCTTCCTCCGTCTCCCCTCCGAAGATCGTGAGCAGGTTGTGCCTCGGCATCATCTCCGCGAGCTTGCTGGCTTCGGCGTTGGTACCGCCCATGAAGATCCCGTAGAAAGAGTTCATAAGGTGCGCGAGCTCCAGCGAGAGGTTGTCCTGTGAGACCAGGTAGAGCGCGTCCGCGATCACGTCGAGCCTGTCCTCCTCGTAGCAGGGGAAGACCTGCGCGTGGTAGGGCGCCTCGGGGTAGAGACGCACCGTCATGGCCGTGACCGTCCCCAGGGTCCCCAGCCCGTAGCGGAGCAGTGTCGAGACATCCGGGCCCGGCCCCTGCACGTGACCCTTCACCGCGCCGTAGGAGGCGGGGCCGGTTCGAAGGATATCGCCCGTGGGAAGCACGGCCTCGACGTCGATGATGTTGTCCATGCCGAAGCCGTACTTGGATGACATGGTGTTGATGTTGCAGAACAGCAGGTTGCTCAACACTCCGGCGGCGGCGCTGGTCGATGGGTTCAACAGCCGGCAGCCCACGCGCTGCGCGGCGGCCTGGAGCTCGAGATAGTTGATGCCGGGCTGGATGGTGGCGAACATGTTCTCGCCGTCGAGCTCGATGATCCGGTCCATCCTGCGCAGGTCGACCATCAGGCCGCCGTACAGCGGGAAGTGGGCGCCCACGGTCGACAGCCCTGTTCCATACGGCATTATATCCACCAGGTATTCGTTGGCGATCCGGTAGATCGCCTGGACCTCTTCGGTAGAGGAAGGCATACACACGATGTGGGGGTAAGCCGCGGGCTGCATCCCCTGGTCGCGGGCATAGCCGCACAGGACCGAGGGAGCATCGGTCGCCCACTCCTCCCCCAGGGCCTCCTTGAGCGCAGCCAGCGCGAGTACGAGGTTCTCCTGGCAGTTGTGAACGGGATCCTTCTCCATCACCTGCGGTCGGCCGACGATGCGCCTCTCCCTCACGGCCTCGCGAAGCCGGCTACCGCTCGCGCTGGTCCTGCTGTGTGGCATCTCGACCTCCCGACTGCTCCTCACGTCGCGGCTGATTCTATCACGGAGCACCTGCCGCCAAGGGCCGTCTGTAAGCGATCTACGGACGCCGTCGTCTCCAAAAACCGACAGCCGAGCGGGATGGACCGGACGATGATAGTGGTCGAGACGAACACCAGGTGGAAATACATGCTCGTCGCGGTCGCCCTCGGCGCGGCGGTCGCGGTCGTGGTCACGATCGCTGTTCTCACCTCGATCACGTGAGCCTGGTCAGGGGATAGTCGCGCGCCAGGTTCTCCAGGTCGTTGAGGACATAGGCGAAGGCCATCCACGACCACTTGCCCCAGCGCCTGGCGATGATGCCGTTGACCGCGTCGATCTCCGCGCGCGGGTTCTCGGGGGTCTTACCCAGCAGCAGCTCGCTCATGACAATCACGCTCCAGGCGTCGATGGGCGCCAAGCGGCCGAGGATTATCCCCGCCGAGTAGCGACCTATCCCGGGAATCTCCATCACCTCCTCAACCGCCTCTTCGTCGGACAAAGCGTCCAGCTCGCGGATGCTCAAAGGGTTGTCGGCAAGATACTTTGCCGCCGCGGACAACCTGTCCGCCCTGTAGCCCATATTCGCTTTCTCCCGCAGATCGGCGGGGGCCAGCCGGGCGACTTTCTCAGGGCTCGGCCAGAGGATCATCTCCCGTCCCTCGAACCGTACCCGCGTGCCATACAGCCGCAGCACGGCGTCCATCATCTGCCGGCTGCGGCTCAGCTGCGCCATCTGCAGGGAGATCGCCAGGATCACCCGGCCGAAGATCTCGTCCATCCGGGACACGCGCATGCCGAAAAGATCTCTCACCGTGCGCCGGAGCACGTCGTCCTTGCGCGCGAACCGGTAGAAACCGTCGAGGTCGTTGCTCTTGCCCAGGCCGAACTCGAGGGCGCTTCGCACGTCCAGGCGAGCCGGGTCGGGCAGCTCCTGGCGCGTGTAGACGGCGGCCGCCACGTGTCCCGACGAAGCCGATGAGAGCTTGAGCCCCACCGGCCTGCCGCCGAGATTCGCCGCGGTCCATATCGCCGAGTCCTCGAAGACCTCGGTGGGGATAGACCAGTCCCACCCCGCCGGCTTCGCGACCGTCAGCGCGAAGTCGAACGGCTCCGGGATCGTCAGCTTGAGCCGCGTGACGCGTTCCAGTTTGATTGCCATGCTGACTATTACAACACCGCCAGGGCAACGCCTCCACGCAGGCACGGCCTCCCGGTCATTTGTGGCCGGCACGGTAATGTTATTTAATCTGGAAAAATGTGTTGCCGCTCATTCGTGCAGGAGGATCGATGGAAATAGGCAGATTCGACAGAGATCTGGACAGGCTGTTCGACCCGCGCTCCATCGCGGTCGTCGGCGCGTCAAACGTCCTCGGCAAGTGGGGGCTGACGATGTCCATGAACATCATCGGTGGCGGGTACGACGGCCGCCTCTACATGGTCAACCCCCACGAGAAGAGCATCCTCGGCCACCCGACCTATCCGACTCTCTCGGCCATCGAGGAGCCGGTGGACGTGGCGATCGTAGCGATCCCGGCCAAGAAAGTGATGGCCGTGCTCGAGGAGGCTATTGCCAAAGGGATCATGAACCTGGTGGTCGTCTCCTCCAACTTCAGCGAGGTCTCGGGCGAAGGGACGGAGCTCGAGCTCGAGCTGGCACGCCGGGCAAACGCCGGCGGCGTCACCATAGTGGGGCCCAACACCATGGGTCTCTACAGCGCCAGCTCTTCTCTCTGCGCGGTGGGGACCTTCGTCTATCCCTTGAAAGGCCACGTGGGCTTCATCTCACAGAGCGGCAACCTCGGTGTCCAACTGCTGGAGTGGGGCGAGGCGCGGGGGGTCGGATTCAGCCGTTTCGTCGGCAGCGGCAACGAGGCCAACACCGGGATGGCCGAGTTCCTCGACTACCTTGGGTCAGACCCCGAGACCGAGGCGATCGCTCTCTACATGGAAGGCCTGGAGGACGGCAGGCGGTTCCTCGAGGTCGCTCGCAGGGTCACCCGCAGCAAGCCGGTCATCGTGCTCAAGGGCGGGCGTGGCAAGCAGGGAAGCCGTGCGGCGCTTTCACACTCGGGGTCTCTCGCCGGCGAGAACGACCTGTTCGAAGGCCTGTTCGAGCAGGCGGGCATCGTGACGACCGATACCTCCGAGGAGTTCATCGACCTCGTCACGGCGTTCTCCTCGTTGCCGGTGCCGCGTGGCGGAAAGGTGGCGATCGTCACCATGGGTGGCGGCTGGGGCGTGGTCGCGGCCGACGCCTGCGACCGCGAAGGTGTCGAGCTGGCAACCCTGCCCCAGGGCCTCCTCGACGAGCTCGACACTTTCCTGCCGCAGTTCTGGAGTCATGGAAACCCGGTCGACCTGGTGGGCGGCCTCAGGCGGGCAAACCACTTCAGGGCGATCGACGCGGTCACGCGCAGCGAATCGGTGGACATGGTGATACTGATGGGCGCGATGCTCGGCAAACAGTTCTTCATGCACAATCTTGTGTACACTGTCGTCCGCCCGCTTTACCGGATGCTGACTCACAACATATGCAGGCTGCCCGCCTTCCTGCTGTCGTTCTGGAAGGGCTTCTCCAGGTCTGTCTCCAGCAGGAACGAGGCGAACCCGGAAGGCTCGGCCGGAATTAACCCGGCGGAGGCATGGGAGTGGACGGACTCCGCGTTGATCAGTCACCTCGAGAACCTGATAGCCGAGACCGGCAAACCCATAATCGCAGTGGCGATGAGCGAGCAGCAGAAGAGCACCTCCAGCCGCCTGGAGATGCACGGCATCCTCACCACGCCGACCCCGGAGCGGGCCGTGTACGCGGCCGCCAAGCTCTCGAGATACCGCGACTACCTGTTCGGCCTCCAATCCGGCGCTTCTTTGAAGTAAGGCAAGGGGATTTCGCGCTCCTCCCTAGAAGATGTCCGTGACGAAAGGAGGAGCGATGCCAAATGTAGAGGTCAGCGGCCCGCCCCTGAGCGATGAGAAGAAGCGCGAGATGGCCCTGGAGATGACCGAGTGCGCGGCCCGCGGGTACGGGCTGCCCAAGCAGGCGATCGTGGTAGTCATAACGGAACACCCGCCGCAGAACGTGTGTGTCGCCGGCCGGATGGTCTGTGACGACCGCGCCGTCCTGACCGAGGATTGACCGCCGTCTCGACCAGTAACCAGATGCTGAAACAAACCTGAACCGGTCCGCGCGCGTCAGTAGTTAAGACTCGCGCGGTGCCGGACGACCGCCAGGTTTGGTATAATTTTCCAACAACTCGCGGCCGTTCGAGAATGTGCCGCCGCGCGATTCTCAGGGCGCCTGTGTGCGTGCGGAAGGTCACAGGCGGGCGGGCCGCAGAACAATTGAGAGAGAAACGCTCTACAGGCATCGGGACTGGTGGTAGTTGAGGTACTTCTTCAGGGACATATGGACAACCATGGGAGACTGGGGCAGCGAAGCCTGGGATTGGACCAGGGATAAGCTGCCCATCTGGGGCTTCCCCGCCCTTCTCATCCTCGTCGGCGTCATATTCCTCACCGTCCAGGTGGTCGCCGCCGACAAGGGGCCCGCGAAGGCGCAGCACCAGTGGAAGGCCGAGTGGAACGAGACAGTCGACGTGGAACAGTCTCCCGTGGAGCAGGTAACCACACCCACGGCTGTCGCTTCCGAGCCGACGAGCGCGCCCCTGTTGAAGCTCCCCCCCAGTCAGAGCCTCGCCGCCACAGCCGAACCTTCAGACGCCTCGACCGCAGCGCTCAGCAACGGGACCAGCGTGCCCAGCGCAGACGCCACCTTCGTCTTCAAGTGCTACGGGCGGGCGCACGGGGTCGGGATGTGCATGGACGGAGTCCACTACAGAGCGCTTGACGGCCAGAGCTACAAGACGATACTCAACTACTACTACACCGGCATCTCGTTCTCCAAGATCGACGACAGCCGGCAGGTCAGGATCATGGGGCACGACGGGCAGATACGGACCTGGAGCATGCACGATTACCTGCAGCACCTCCAGGAAGAGCCCAACGACTCGCCGATGGAGGAGCTCAAGTGCCTCTATGTGGCCGCGCGCACTTACGCTCTCTCGTGCATCGCCCGCAACAAGCACACTGCCCAGGGGTACGACCTCTGCTCCAGCGGCGATTGCTGCCAGGCCTGCGACGAGAACAAGAACGTCGCGGCCTACCCCAACAACAACAAGGCCATCGAAGAGACCGCCGGTGAGATCATGACCTACAACGGACAGCCGATCATCGCGGCCTATTGCGGCTCCTGCGGCGGCCACACTGACAACAACGAGGATGTCTGGGGCGGAGCGGCGATCCCTTACCTGCGGGGCAGGCCGGACTCCTACTGCTCCAAGTCGCCGAGGTACATCACGGTCAAGGAGATGTCGGTGCGGGAGTTCCAGGGCAAGTTCGGCGTGGGAGATCTGAAGCTCGTCGACCTCTCCGACCGGACTCCCGGCGGCAGGGTCAAGAACGCCAGGATAGTGGGGTCGGCAGGGACCAAGTCCATCACCGGCGCGGCGCTGGAGCAGATGCTCGGCTTCCGAGGCCTTCGTATCGAGTACAGTTTCAGGTAGCGCCCGAGAAGGCGTGACGTTACGTGGACGATCTTAACTCACTCCCCGGCTCACGCGCGGACTGCCCCTGCACCAAGAAGAAATGCGAGAGACATGGGCTCTGTGTCGGGTGCCATGGTTATCACTCGGAAGGCAAGCACCTTCCCTACTGCCTCCGAAAAGACCTTCCGGGCGACTTCGCGTGGGGCTCGTTCACACGGACGGAGCCCCGCAAGACAAAGCGCCCCTGAAGACGCGTAAGCCACTGACGCCTATGTTACCACGCGCCGGTAGCTCGCTTCGGTTTTGCACTTCCCTCATGCCACCTCCTATCGACTGACTCTCCGAGACCGGCAGGAGTCCGGCACTCGCAGGTGAAGAAGACGCCATCAGGATGCCGGGGGATCGCCAGTTGGAGGAGGGGCCATGCAAGTAATGGAAGTGATGTCGAGGAAGGTCGCGACCGTCGATGCCGACGCGAACCTCGGTCAGGCGGCGGCGGAGATGCAGGACAAGAACGTCGGCATCCTGCCGGTCCTAGACGGCGACAGCGTCGCGGGGGTCGTTACCGACCGCGACCTGGTTGTGCGGGGGATCGCTCAGCACCTCGACCCGGAGAGCACGAAGGTCCGTGACGTCATGTCCACCGACCCGGTCATAGTCCACATGGACGCGCCGGTCGAACAGGCGGCCCACGTCCTTGCCGAGCGCAAGATCGGACGGGCGCTGGTGGTGGACGACAGCAGCCAGGTCGTGGGGCTGCTGTCAATGGCCGATATCGCTCTCGCCGCCGACGACAAAGAGATGGTGGGCGACCTCCTCAAGCACGTAAGCGAAAGGTACTTCTAGCAGACCTTCCGGTCCCGGTTGCGTTTTCGCTGCAGAGGTGGAGCGGGCCGCGCCTCGGACGCGCCCTGCGCTTCAGCACTCTCGTGGTGGTGCCGATTCATGAGACTGTGACCTTCATCACTACTCCAAGGAGTCTTGAAATGCGCAGATCTCTGCTCGCCGTCGCCATTGTCTCCATCCTGCTGGCTCTGCTGTTCGTCATGCCGCTGGCAGGCTGCGGCACGACCGGCAGCGCAGGGACCTCGGAGGCCCAGAGCTCGCCGCTGTATAAGCCCGTCTTCATGGCCGCATCTTCAAAAGTGACGGAAACGTCGGGGCAGGACTTCACCCGGGAGCTCTTTCGCGAGGCTCTGGCATACGAACCACTGCTTGACGACCCCGGCACCCAGATCAGCATGGGCTTCTGGTCGGCCGCGGGCAACCACGGCAGCCTGGTCAGAGTCCTCGACACCATCAACTCGACCACCACCTCTCCCCAAAAAGCGATCTGGGACGAGGGGGCGACTTCCTCCAACCAGTACCCCGAATACCTCGACATGCTCGAAGAACACTGGTACGAGCGAGCCAGCCCCAAGGCCGGCAAGGTGACGATCTATGGCAAGAAGTACACGGACCCCAGCCCGGTCTCGTTGGATGAGGCCAATAAGATCTGGGGCCAGTACTCTCAGAGGTACACCGACATGGCGGGGCTTATCAAGAAGGCCACCGGAAAGCCGGTGGAGGCTTGGTGTTTTGTCCAGGGTGCGAAGGCCGGCCGCATCTTCGCCGCCTACGAGCTTCCCGAGCTCAGCCGGCTCGAAAAGAGCGGAGACGTACAGGTCTTCTTCGCCAAGACCCCCGACGCGAACCCGGCCAATCCCGCCGACTGGGCCCAGGGCACCGCGAACGCGCCGGCGCTTTTGCCGCAGTGAGTCGGATGGTTGTGAACGCTTGAGGATGATCACCGGGTCTTAGCCCTGTCACCTGTTGTTGGGGATCAACTTCGTGACGTGCTGTATGAGCCTTTTCATCTCGACAGGCTTGGTGAGATAGAGGTCGGCGCCGAAAGCCATCATCTTCGCCTTGGTCTCTGCGCTGT
This sequence comes from Actinomycetota bacterium, assembly GCA_003157385.1. GTDB lineage: Bacteria > Actinomycetota > Geothermincolia > Fen-727 > Anoxymicrobiaceae > FEN-680. The sequence goes on from PMJJ01000117.1 coordinate 22,918, forward strand.
GGTATCCGGTAAGCGCTATTATCGGAATTGGCTTGAGGCCCATCTTCGCGCGCATCGTGCTGCATACTTCCGCGCCATCCATCTTGGGCATGTTGACGTCGAGGATCACGGCGTCAGGCAGCCGGGCATCGAAGGCCTTCAGGGCTTTCTTGCCACTGGTCACTCCGACGACCTCCATCCCGGCGTTCGAGAAGTACAGGCTCAGCACCTTGATGTAGTCAGCCTCGTCATCCACTATCAGAACGAGCTTCTTGTCCTCTGCCATCTCCTACCTTCCTCTAGGGCCGCCCAAGGCTCCTGCCGGTAGCCTTGATCAGGGCGATGTAACACATGAGACACCCAGCCGGGGTAGTTCTAACCTCGTACAACTTTAGCGGCAACAGCATGACTTGCCAATAGCGCTGTGGAGTGATTTTGGCAGGGGCAGCTTCCGGCCACCATTCGTGTCTCAACCCGCTCTCAATGCGGAGTGAGGCAGGGGATACAGCCCCCGGGACGAACAACGCGGATAGCCCGTTCCGCGTTCACAACCCGTGAAAGGAGGGGAACGCCATGTCCGCTTCCAGCATCCACGACGAATGGCCTGAGCTATCCTATCCGGAATGGGAGGCAACCCAGAAGACGCTCCAGCTCTACACCCAGATCGCCGGCAAGACAAGGCTTTGCCTGAACAACCCGAAACCGCAGTGGGTGGGGGCATCCCTGCTCCTCACCGCGCGCGGTCTCACCACCACACCGATGCCGCACGGCGCGGAGTCAGTGGAGGTCGTCTTCGACTTCTATGACGATTCCATATCGATAAACACCAGCGGCGGCGGGTCGGGGAAGATCGCACTGGTGCCCGCGAAGTGCGTGGCCGACGTCTACGAGCAGTATATGAGCGCTCTTTCGGACCTCGGTGTCCACGTCAAGATATGGACCAGGCCGCAGGAGGTCGATGACGACACGCCACTGGACCAGGACAGGCACCACTGCACTTACGACCCTGAACACGCCCGCAGGTTCTTCCGCGTGCTCACCGCGGTCGCGAACGTCTTCGAGGAATGGCATTCCAGGTTCTTCGGCAGGACCAGCGTGCAGTTCTGGTGGGGAAGCTTCGACCTCTCCGTGCTGGCCTTCAGCGGCAAGCAGTCCACGCCCCCACCCGGCGCGAATTACATCATGCGATACGACCTCGACGCCGAGCACCTGGCGTGCGGGTTCTGGCCCGGCGGCGACGCCTCCCCCGAACCGATGTTCTATGCCTACATGTACCCGCAGCCGCCGGGGTGTGAGAACGCCGAGATCAAGCCGGCCGCGGCCGGCTGGGTCAAGGACCTGGGCGAGTGGGTGCTCCCGTATGAGGAAGTGCGGCGCTCGGCAAACCCGCGACTTCAGATACTCGAGTTCCTCGCCAGCGCGTACGATATCGCGGGGAGCATGGGTGGGTGGGACCTGGAGTCGTTCTCCTATTCTCCCCCGCCGGTGAGGACCCGCAGCATCGAAGCGGTTTCCCCGAGGTGACCTGCCAGCCTGCTGAGCCCGGCCTTCCGGCCAGGGGCGCGTGCGGTTTATAATCCTTTCGCCCGGCAAAACGGGCTGTAGAGTCAACGGCCGGCAGGACCGGACAAAGGGGGATACGATGACGGATGCGGCAGGTTCCTTCGAGCAAGGCGTTTCACTCCAGGACGAGTCGCGCTTCGAGGACGCCATCGAGGCTTTCGACAAGGCGATCGAGGAGGATCCCAAGAGCGGTGTTGCCTGGTACCGCAAGGCGGTGTGCCTGACCGAGCTCGAACGATACAGCGAAGCAATGGAGTGCGTCGGCACGGCGATCGCGATAGATCCCAGGGACCTGAACGCTCTCAAGCTGAAGTTCGGCCTGGCCGGTAAGATCCGCTGAGACCTTAGTCCACGGCCGCGGTCAGCTCGACTAGGCCTTCTTCGCTGAAGCTTTCTTTGCGGAAGATTTCTTGGCGCGCTTCTTGCCCGCGGCTTTCTTGGAAGCAGCCTTCCTGGCCGTAGATTTCTTTCCGGGCGGGCGGCCGGGCTTCTTCCTGGCAGGCGCGGCGCCAGCCCAGGACTCGAGCTTCTCCACTCGTTTCTCCAGGCCTGCGATGTCCTCCCTGGTCGCCAGGCCCATCGAGTCGAGAACCCTTTTCACGCCCTGGTCGATTGCCACAGCGATCGCGTCCGCGGTGCCTTTCATCTGCGGCACCCTCTTCGCCTTCGCCATCATTCTCCTCCTTGTTTTGCGCGACGCCACCGGCCCTGCGGAACCCAACCACTTCCAAAGGTATCACGAATGTAAATGTTTTGTACTATCCGCCAGCCTCTGCCACCGCCGCACCCGCACGGCAGTGAGCCTGCAGCGGCGAATCTGTTAGATTATTAGAGAGCACCCGTGATGGCGATACGGCGACGCGTATGTGGAGGAGGAGGTTGTGATGGAAGCTACAGCAATCGATCCCAAAGTCCTGATCGCAAAGCTCATCTGCTGGAGTCTCGTCGGCTTCGATATTCTCCTTGGCGGGCTTTCGCTCGTCTCGCCGGAGACGGTCATGAAAGCCTTTGCGCCTGAGGGCGGCCAGGAAGGTGCGCCCCTGCTTCGCAGGGCGGGCTCTATCTGGACTTTCTTCGTGCCGGTCCAGCTCTGGGCGGCGCTCAAGACGGAGAACCCGACGGCGCTGCGAGCGGTTGCAATCCTTCGCCTGCAGGAGGTGCCCGCCGACCCGATCTGGCTCGCCACCGGTGAGGACTTCGGGTTCTTCGGCAAGTTCGGTCTGGTGTTCGCGCCGCTGTTCAACCTGGTGGCCGGGACGTACCTCTGGTGGGTGGCGCGTCAACTGGATAAAGAAAACGCATAGGACCGTGGGGACGACGAGGCGCTCTTTAGAATCTTGGTGAAGCACTCCCAAAGATCGGCGTGAGCCGCACGTACTTGCCGCCTATCCTGTAATCGAAGACGGCGTGCATCATGTCGGGGAACACCATGGCGTCCAGGTTCTCGATCTGGGTCGGAGGCGTGACCCACATGTCGAACGGCCCGTGGCCGCGGCCGTCGGACATCGATTCGGCGAGCAGGACGACGCCCTCCGTCTCCAGCGTCCCCGCGAACTCCTCCAGCTCTCGCGACAGATCCTGGTCCATCGTGGTGAATATCGCGCGCCGTTTCTCACCATCGACATCGAGCACACCGACGGTCTTCGAGTCGCCGTACCTCTGGTCGAGTTCAACGAGTGACACTCTGTATTGCATTGGACCTCAAATCCCGGGGCGGGTCCGCGTGCGGTATTCCGGCATCACATCAGGGCAGTTCCACTCCGCTCGGCTCGACGGTGTACTCGCGCATGGCTTTCCTGATGTCGTCAGGCACACTGACACCGCTCTCCTCGAGCGACCTGGTTATGGCGTGGAAGGTAAGTGGCGCCAGCATCGAGCGGAACGCGCCCTCTCCGGAGAAGAACTCCCTGTCCAGGTCCGCCAGGATCATCTCCGAGCGCTCCAGCACCGCGCGCAGAAGCGTGTCCCTGGGCAGGATCTTGTCGGTCATCCTGATGTTCAGATCGGTGCCCTCGATCGGGAACTCCTCGTAAGTAACCAGCCTGTCCTCATCCGCGCCCGCCGTCATCTCGGCGCCGGGGAAAGCCAGCGTATAAACTGACGCGGCAACCGAGGCCCCTTTACGAAGCAGCTTGATCGACTCCCTCAGGGTGATGAGGAGGTCATCCACCTTCGAGTCGGGCGACGATAGTATCAGGTTCACGTAGGGCGTGATTTCCGCCTTCAGCAGCGCGTCGACCGCGTCGTGAATGTGCCTCGGCCGCTGGGGCTTGTTGAACTCGCGCAGCACCTTGGGCGAGAAAGACTCGACCCCCAGCCCGATCAGCTTGAAGTTCGCGCTGGCGAGCTCCGAGGCGACCTGGGGTATGTTCCTGACCGACCCCTGGGCCATGAACGTGATGTAGTCCGGGATGGACCCTTCCATGCGGCAGTCGGCGATCAGCGCGCAAAGCTCCTTCACCCAGGGTGCCGACCACAGGAAGTCGTCGTCGTGGAAGAAGAAGTTCATCACGTCAGGGTGCGCCCAGATAAGCCGCTTGAGGATGCCCAGCGTCTCGGTCGGGGTGAGCCTGAAGACAGCCTGGTTGCCCTCGAACCCGGCCAACCTGTATATGTTGGTCGAGGAGCAGAACCGGCACCCCCTGGGGCAGTAGCTGCTGACGATCACGCGTATCGTGTTGACGTTCTGCTCGATCAGCATCGAGGGGTCGTGGTGGCGGAGGATGATCTTCCAGTAGTCCTCGAACGGTATGGCCTCCCAGTCCATCCCGGTGATCGCACCAACGAACTGGTTGCGCGACAGAGGCTTCTGCGGCTCGCTGGTCACAATCTTGCCGTCCTGCACCCAGGCGAGGCCTGGCACCGAGCGGGGGTCGGAGGCGGCGCAGAGCGCGGGAAGGACCAGGTCGCCCTCCCCTCTCACCACCACGAGCCCGGGAGGCGCGTACCTCAGCGCGAGCTCATGGCTCTCGGTGCAGCCTATCCCGCCCGCGACCATGCGGACGTGGGGCCCGATGTTGCGGTAGAGGTGGTGCGCCAGTGACAGGTCAAAGGGCAGCGAGTAGTGGTTGGTGCTGAAGCCGACGATGTCCGCCCTGGCATTGCGCACCGCGGTCAGGAAACCGGCGTGCGGGTCAGCGCTCAGGTTGGGATCGTAGACCTCGTTGGAGATGCCGACCTCGTCCAGCGACCGCTTCAGCCGGTAGAGGTCGAGCGGCGGGTGGAGGTAGTCCCTGTGCTCGCGGCCCTTTCCCCAGGCGGCGACCAGTAGAGCCCTCCGGGCAGGCTTCCAATTATCTATGCCTGATACATCCATTCGTTCACCTGCGTCATCCAGGGCCGCCATCCCTGCATACGCTGAGGCTCAGGCCTCTTTCTCGAAGACCATTAGCCTGTGGAAGCTCCGCAGGGTCCTTCACTCGCTCGACCCCAGCAACGGGTCGAGGACATCGCCAAGGTGGACGGCGTACGAGAAAACCCCGTACTTCGGCCATCCCTGGCAAGCCAGATCCATCATGTTGTACTTGAACGGAAGAAGATACATTCCTTTCTCTAAGTGTGGACATTGACACCGATAGCATAACGCGACCGGAGAGGTGCACACCGTTTTTATGTTATCAAAAATCGAATCGAGACAGTGGAATGTCGATTGTGCATGCCTATATAATCAACGACAGCAACTGGCAACACACCTGCAGGGCTACAATACCGGGGGGGAGCTACCGTGACGGGTAACACCTACACACAGATCCTTGAGTTACTCAGGAAATCTTCCTCTGGGGACATCAAATCCTATAAGGAGCTCTTCGACCTACACGCTGAGAAGCTCTACAGCTTCGTCTACTGAAGCTTATGGTGTTTGACGTCCCGCCTGGAGTCACTACCTTCACGCCGAAAGCACTACTCCTGCGCGAATTATCCCCGCGCTCCCAGCGCGCTCCCCGTGCGCGTGAGGACCCCGCAGGCCGACCCCGAAGGGCTTTCCTTCATCTCCTGTGCAGCATTGCTACCCTGGGATCACCTTCGGTTCGGTTCGCGTTCGTGGCAATGGTTCCCTCTTTTTTGTCTGTCTGTGCTACTGTCGTTAGCGGGGTCGATGGTTAGACGTGAGTAGTTACCCTGTGAGCTTAGAACCGCTGATACGGACGGTATTTCGTGAAGGCAACCGGTTGAGAGTGGAGAATGCACCTACAGAATAGGGCCCGATTCATCGCCTCGACGATATTCACCATATTCGTGCTGGCGGCTATCATCTACATGACTCTCAATCTGATCTTCGGGAAAAGCAGCGGGGTCTCTACAATCGCAAAATCACTCCCCGTGATGGTGATTCTGGTGGACGGGGGGGGACCGGGTGTTGCGCTACTTCATCGACTTGATCAGGCAGTTCAAGCTACAGAGACGCCTGCAGAAAACGGGAGAGATCCCGACGGGACTGAAACCTTACATGGAGATCTCCCACCGGGAGCGAGAAAGCGACTCGATGGAACGACTGGAGCTCAAGCCCTACAAGATCGTGGCGTCCGTCTATCAGATCGAAGAGGAGTGGGACGATATCCTGGAAAACCTGAAGCCATTCAAGGACAGGCTGTTCCTAGTGGACGACGCCTCGCCCGACAACACTTACGACATCGTGAAAAAGTCGGGGGTCGAGATAATAAGGAACCCCGAGAACACGAACAAACCCGGGGCGGTCTACTACGGCGTACAGAACCTGCCGCCGGAGATCGAGACGGTGGTGGTAATAGACCCGGACATCATACTCTCGGAGAAGGAATCGGTGGAGAAAGCGGTCTACGACCTGCAGCAGAGCGACGCCGGCGGCTGTGCGGTCTATGTACTCCCCGAGTGCACCGAGCACGCTTCCAGGATAGTGAAATGCCAGGCGGTCGAGTATGAGTTTTCGATGTACTGCGGGCGCGAGGTCCCGCACAACTACGTGATTGCTTCCGGCGCTTTTGCGATATTCAACCGCAATGCGCTGCAGCAGGCGCTGNNATCGTGTGCTGGTGAGAACCGAGGTGCCTTCCTCTTTGAGGAAGTTCACCCGTCAGAGGATCGGATGGAATTTTGGCTTCGCGCGGGTTATCACCAAGGCCACGTGGCAGATGAGGAAATGCAAGGATCCGTTTTTCCGTTACCAGTTCTACATATACAACCTGGGGATAACGTTGCTATTCCATCCGTTCCGGGTGTTCGCGCTGGCCGTGTTATGCATCTCGCTTTTTGCCTTCATCTTCGGACCCCTGAGCCCGGTTATAGCCCGGTTCTACACCCTTCCTATTTCTTTCATAGCCCTGGTGATCGGCTTCTACATGTTTATGGCCCTGGAAGGGTTCGCCGGCTCCCTCACCCTGAAGAAGAAAGACTTTATGATCATCTTCTACTACCCGCTTTTCAGCTTCTATCAGAACTTCGTTCCGATCACTATCGGGTACTTGAACTTCATCACCTGGATAACCGTAGGCACCAAAATAGTCAGCGACCCCTATGAGCCCAGACGTCGGAAGAGGCATGAGGGTAAAAAACGACGAGGGTAACTACTCAGGTCGGCCTCCGGGATCATCAGGATTCTAACACGGGGCAGTCGCAACGTCACTGCCGGCGTGGTGACCAGGTAAGAAAAAGAGCCGGGTCACAGGTCCCGGCTCGAACCAGAGAGGGCCTTCCCTGTCAGGCCGCTGTCTGCTTCGCGCGGACCGGGATGTATCGCAGCGCCAGGTTGGCGATTGAGAGGACCAGGCAGGCTATCCCGGCGAACACGGCGAGGTACTTGACGGCCACGAAGCAAATCCCTATGACGAAAGCGACGATCACGACGGTCAGCGCTACATCGATGACCTTGTTCGCAATTCGCCTTGTGCTGTCTGCCGTGAACATGCTTCGCCCCCACAACTCGCCTAGCCTTAATTGAGTCGGCGGTTGCGGGAGCGGGCCGGACGGCAGAATGGGCTAGTAGAGCAAACCGGAATGGGTGATTATACTGTCACCCGTTGGTAGGACTGCGGCGTCACCCGTTCAGTCCGTGGAGGCGACTACCAGGTTGAGGTGCCGCTCAGTTCGGTCCCGCAGTTCGAGCAGTTGGGCGCGGAGGCGGGCACCTTGCCGTTGCAGAGAGGACATACCTTCATCGTTCCAGGCTGCGGTGGCATGACCGATTGTGTCGGAGCCGGAGGGGCCAACTGAGGCGGCCCGCCGTAGGGCTGCTGGGGGTATGGTTGCTGGGCGTAAGGCTGTGGAGGATATGGCTGCTGGGAGTAGGGATCCTGCTGGTAAGGCTGCGGGGGTTGACTGGCGACGTAGTTACCGCAGTTGGGGCAGAACTCGGAGCCGGAGGGCATCGGGGCGTGGCACTGCGGGCACAAACCAGACCCGTAATCCAACTCCATCGGAGATGACGGTGGCAGGATCGGCGACCCGTAGCCGTAGTGATCCATCGGTTGCATTTTCTGCGGATTAGACCTGCGCCGTCCGCTTGTGAAGTAGAGTGCTATGGCGACCACCAGCCCGAATATCGTGCAGAAGAAGCCCAGCAGGAAACCGAGCCAGAAACTGTGTCCGGCCTCCTGCATCAGCTTTCCACAAGCTACTCCAAGCATGAGGTCGATGACCAGGGCCACCATGAGGTACACAATGTACGCGCCCGACAGGGTCGGCACCTGTGTCTGGGCCAAAGGCAAACTGAAAGCCATTGCTTTACTTCCTAAGGTTTATTTCCCGTCGAGTCTCCCCATTCATCGAAAGGCGAGTTCATTGTATCAGTGAAGTGACTGCGTGTGCACCGGCAAAAGGGACAGTTGAAAAATCCTGCGCCGGAGCCATTCAGAGCGTGAAGTACCGGCCGTTTGAGACCAGGTAGATGCCCGTCTCGGTGACCGCCTCACCGGTGCATTGCGTCCATGCTTCGCTGTACATGCGCAGCTGCGCCGAGTATTTCTGAAGCAGGGGCTGGACTCCACCGGCGGTCACCCGATCCGTCTTGTAGTCCACCAGCACCCAGCCTCCGTCCTCCCTGAACGCGAGGTCTATCGAACCGCGGACTATGGTCGGGACATCTTTCTGGAGGAGGATCTCGAATGGGACTTCGACAAGCCTGGTCGCACTCTCGAGCGACCGCGCCCAGAGATCGGAGGCGGTGACGGACTCGACCAGGTCGGTCGCCTGCGCCGCGAGCCCCGGGTCGAGGTCGTGCTCGAGGAGGAGGTCGCGCGCGGTCCTCTCGAACTCGTCTCTTGTTGAAGGCGCGAGCTCGAGAAGCCTGTGCACTATGGTGCCCCACTCCACCCCGTGCTCCCCCGACGGTGGATGCTCGGTGCGCGCCATGGCGGGCGGCTCCTCCGAAACAACGCCGGGTGCCGCGCTGGAGAGCGCGTACTCTTTTGCCGCGGCGGTCTCGTAGCCATGCTTCCGCATATCCAGGAGGCGTCCGCTCAGCCTGTCGCGAGCGGCATCCGGATGGAGGCCTCCCGTGGTGCCGACCGCGGACGGCCGTGCTGTGACATCGTCAGACTTATCAAAGCCAGCGAGCAACTCTGTTACATCGCGCACGTCCGAGCGCCCCGCGAGATATCGAGCGAAGTGACTCCATGGGTTCCGCGAAGGTTTGACCCCTTCCCCACCGCCGCTCTCCGATGCGTTGTCGATATCCTCGGCAGTGACCGAGACTACCAGGGCGGAACCGGCTCGCGTCGCCGCCACGTAGCGCAACCTCAGGTGCTCGGCCACCTGGAAGGTCTCTTCCTTTTTCTCGAGTCCGCTGTCGCCTTTCCAGGCGTCCGGATAGGCGATCGTCTCGGTGGCGTATTCGCCTTTCGACTTCGACAGCGCTATGAAACCCCTGATGCCGTCTCTGTGGAGGCCGGCATCTTCCTCTTCTCTGTCGACGTGAAGATCGACCGGATGCTTCTTGAAATTGTTTTCCCCTGTTGGGTCGACGAGGAAAACCACCGGCGCCTGGAGGCCCTTAACCTGATGGAGGTTCATCAGCCGCACCGCGGGCTTCTCCAGAGAGAGCGCGGAGACCCCGTCGTACTTCTCTTCCTTCGCCGTGGCGGGTTCGATCAGCGCGCCCAGGTAGTCGACCACCTGCACGTTGGCCCAGCTGTCGGCCTGGACCGAGCGAAGGATCTCGATAGCCTTGCCGATGCTGCCGGCGTTGACGTCGCCTCCGGGCCCGACGCCGGCCCAGGCCATGAGCCCGTTGTCCGACACTATCTGCTCGATCGCGGCGACCGTGGGCAGGGTCCGCAGCAGGCGCGCCGCCGAGCCAAGTGTCTCGAACGCCCCGCAGAAGGCGCTGGCGGCCTCGAGCTCCAGCCCCGACGGCGGCTGGGACGAGAACGAAAACCGGCCTCCAGCCCTTTTGAACGAATATAGCTGCGCGTCACTGATGCCGAAGAGCTCGCTCCTGAGGCAGGCCAGCAGCGCGACCTGATCATCGGGCTTCGCGGCCGCGGCAAGCAGCAGGTGCAGGAGCTTGAGCTCGGGGACCTCGTTGAGGGCGCTTCCGCCGGTGACCCTGTGCGGGATCCCGTGGGCCTGAAGCTCCCGGGCGTACCGGCCGAGGTGTGTGGAGTTGCGAGCGATGATCATGAAATCGGAGTAGTCGACCTGCTGCGGCTCTCCCGGCTGCTCGCCGTCCCCCTGGCTCAGCTCGAGCGCGCTCTCTTTCTCGGCGATCTGCTCGGGCGTCCTGGCGACGGTCATCCGGCTGTCGTACGCGTGGCGAATCACTCTCGCCACCGTCTCGGCCTCGGAGTCACCATCGCCCTTGGGGATCGCGAGCCTGAAGACACCCGTGATATCGCCGTCGACCCAGCTGCTGCCCGGCTCGAGCATCACGTACTGAGGAGAGCGGTCTGAAGGCTCCGCGGGAAACTTCAACAGCAGATCGGGAGACATCGGGTCGGGCGAGCCGTCGTCCGGAGCAAACACGTCATTGACCCAGTCTATGATGCCGGGGACGCTCCTGAAGTTTGAGGTCAGCCTGACCACGTCGGAGTCGTCAGGGCAGAGCCTGCCACGGACGAAGTTGTAGGTCTTGATGTCGGCGCGGCGGAACCGGTAGATGGACTGCTTGGGGTCTCCGACCACGAAGAGAGAGCCGGGGCGCGGCTCGCATTTCCTCCAGTCGACAGCGCCGTCATCATCGCTGAGAGGGGCCGGCTCGGAGGCCGTGAGCAGGAACATTACTTCGGCCTGTATGGGGTCGGTGTCCTGGAACTCGTCGACCAGGAGGTGGGTGTATTTGGCGGCCAGAGAGCGCCTGGCGTCTGGGTTGCCGCGCAGCAGGTCGGCGGCTTTCATCAGCAGGTCCTGGAAGTTCAGCTTCCTGTTCATGTGCTTGAAGTCGGCATAGAACCTGGCCGCCTTCTTGAGGACGTCTATCGCCAGCGGGTAACGGGCCTCGTAGAGAGGGCCCCTGACCTTCTCGCAGAACTGCTTCCAGTACTCGTCCTCCTGCGCGTCGCAGGCGTCGGGCATCTCACAGAGTCCCTTGCCGGGCCACCCGCTCTTGGCGATCTTCCTGCTGCCTTTGAACACCTCGAGCGCCTCGACCAGGCGCGCCGCGTCGTCGAGGTCGCCGATCTGCTCCTCTATTATCACGGGCACCCGCTCGAAGCTGTCGAGCAGGGTCTCGGTCTTGTAGCCGCCGGTGACGAGGCCCGCGCGGTCTTTCATGTAGGCGGTATAGTCTCGTATCTGCCCCGGGGCCCGGTTCATCAACTTCTCGATCGCCGCTGCACTGGGGACCGGCCACCAATCGACATCGGGATAGTCGGTGAAGTGCATGAAAGCATCTCTGAGGTCGGCAAGGTCAACGCCGAGGTCCTCTAATTGGAGCAGCTGCTGGTCGGGGGCCGATCTGGCCTGCGCGAAGAAGAGGCCCCAGGCCTCCTCCCTGGCTCGCCGGTCCTCGTTCTGGTCCATCTCCTCGAAATCGAGATCGACCCGTGCCTCTACCGGCCGCTCGCGCAGGAGGCGGGCGCAGAAGGAGTGGATCGTGCCGATGAAACACTGGTCGATGTTCTCGAGCGCCTCCGAGAGCCGGCGCTCGAGGGGGCCGGACGCTTCGGCGACAGCCTTCTCCAGGGCCACCTGGAAGTTGGCGCGCAGCTCGGCGGCCGCCTTGCGGGTGAAGGTAACCGCCGCCAGGTTTCGGGCGCTCGCGCAACCATCACCGCTCGAGTCGCCGAGCAGCGCGACCATCCGCTTGACCATCATGGTGGTCTTGCCGGTGCCGGCGGCGGCCTCCACGAGCATGTTGCCGTCGAGCCGGGTCGCTATGGCGTCTCTTGCCTGCTGGTCGGGCAGGGTGTTATTTTTTGGGGCTCCCACTTTTTCTTCCAGTGCCTCTCAATCCTTTGAAATGCTCGAGCGCCTGGTTGCCTTCAGCTTCTTTCTTTCTTTTCACTGAGCCCGCGGTGGCGTCGAGGTCGCCGAAGGCGGCTTTATAGTCGCCGGACCGCAGGTCGCCTCTGTCATCGCTTGCCGGGAAACAGCCTTGCGAGACCATCCCGGCCAGGTGGCCGATGATCTCGAGCCCCTCGGGGAGGAGACCCGCGCCGACCCTCACCGTCCTGCGGTGCTCGGAGCGCCTGGGGAAGAAGTAGATGAACTCGGAGACCTCGCCGTCCAGGCCGGCGCCAGCCAGGACTTCGGACAGCAGCCGCATGTAGAGCGCGCTCTGCACCTGCCTGCCTTTCCTGAACGGGTCGCTGGCGTCGTATCTGGCGCTGCTACCAGTCTTGTAATCCCAGATCACGTAGCGTGCGCCTTCCGCGGTCGCCTCGACATCTACGCGGTCGGGGCCGCCCCGTGCCCTTACCGTCAGATCGGGCGAGACCCGAAGCTCGACCGGCTCTGGACACAGAGTCTCGCCGTCGATGCTCCTCGGCGGCATGCCGATGCCGACCTCGAAGTAGAGGGGTCGCAGCGTGGCGCACGCCTGCTCCATCTCGAGCAGGAACTCGTCGGCGGTCTGCTTCATCTCCTCGACCTCACGCTGGTAGACGCCGGGATTGGAGAGGTCGGGATATCGCTCGAGGTACGCGGCTATCGTTGTGGCGAGGATCGCCTGGATGAGGTCGCGGTGGCGTTCGTATGCGGGGCGTTCGTCGGGCCCCAGGCCCGCCATGAACTCGCGGAAGACAGAGTGAAGCAGGGTGCCGGTCTTGTCGCCGGGGAGCCAGCGATAGGGGTCGACCAGGTGTTCCTCGGGCGCCTCTACCCCGAGCACGTACTTGAAGAAGTATTCCATCGGGCACCTGCCCAGGAGCTCGAGCGCGGTAGCTGACAGGACAGGCCGCTCGGCCAGGAAGTCGGCTCCCGCCCGCGGCACCAGCCCGTCGTATTCCGTGAACTCGGAGCTCTTTCGCGCGGCTGCCGCGACTGCGCCCCGTGCGAGGTTCGGGAACCAGGGGACGAGCTCTGACCGGTCGGTGACGAGGCCATCGGCCACGGCGAGCCAGAGCCACCACTCGCCGATGCCGACACAATCCAGCTCATCTGCCGGCGAGAAGGAAGCCGGGTCGAGGAGAGGCTTCCACTTCAGTATCTGCCCGAAGCCCGCCTGATGCTGACCGGACGTTATCCTGCACGCCGCAAGAAGCACCCTGGAGGGGAACATCTCACGGTCCTCGACGAGGTCGAGTGAACAGTAGGAGAGGGTCAACCTGCCGCGCAGGCGCGCCAATAGCCCGGCGAAGTCTTCCTTGACGTCGCGGCTCAGACGCGCGGCGGCCGTCGGCAGCGAGACCCCCAGGCCCCGCGAGCCCGATATCGTCTCCCGTTCGCTGTCGAGCAGGACGGGATCCTCGAGGCCGGCACCGGGAAACCTCGAGTCGTCGAGTCCGATGATGAAGGTGTTGCCGCGCCCTGAGTGGCCCCCGCTCTTCAGCGAGCTCACGTAAGCGCACCCGGGCCTGGGCCCGGAGCCTCCGACGCTGGCGTCGCGAGCCATCTCGCCGAGCCACGCCGCAACGTCCAGCCCCTCGACGTCGCCATCCGACAGGTACCCCGCCAGCTCTTCAATGCGCTCCATGAAGAGGGTGGCGCAGTATTCGTCGAATTCCCCGGTGGCCCGGGCGGCGGCGCCGAGAAACGTATGGGCCTCGTCAAGGAACCGCTTCTGGGAGCCCGCCACGGCGCTGCGCTCGCCATCGCCGAGCAGCCTGGTGAAAAGACCGCGTAGCGACTTCAGGCCCTCGAGGTCGTGCTCGGCGCGAGCACGGAGAGCCTCGGCGCTCTCGTCCTCCTCGTCGGTCTCGAAGGCACCCTGTGCCAGCTCCGAGGCAAGCGAACCGATGCGCTTGTCGATCACCGTCAGGTATCTTTCGCGCGTGGCGTAGACCGGAAGCGAGCGGAACGCTCGCGCCAGCCCCGCGAACCCCAGGCGGCCCTCGTCCACGCCTTCAATGCGGAGCAGCCCGCCCTGTATCATCCGCTCGAGCACCCACTGCGGGTAAGCCCCGTCCTTGACCCACTCCAGCCAGCCCAGAAGGGCGCGGGCGGGCCGGGAGTATCGCACGGGTATGCCCTCGGAGAAGCTGAAAGGCTGTGAGTTGGGCGAACCGTCGCCCATCAGCGAGCCCATCTCGTAGATGATGGGAAGGTAAATAGCACTGTCGGTGCAGACCATCTCGACGTCATCGAGAGGGATGCCGCCCCTGGCGCATCTGCGCAGGACTTCGCGAACCTCGTTGACCTCCCCCACCGCGCGGAAGACCTCCACGGTGCCGTCTACGTAAGGCTGCGGCGCGTCACCCGGCTCGTTGATGAATCGGAGCAGCGCGAGGTCGGTAGTCTCGTCTCCGGCTGCGGGCCCGGGAGCGTCGACCGCCAGCGTTCGTCTTTCGAAGGGCAATGCTTCCAGCAGCCTGCCCTCCAGGCTGGTGAGGCGGCGCGCCAGGTCCTCAGGGACCAGCACCAGGACGTCTTCCCCGTGAAGACCCTCGAGGGCACCGAGCGCGAGCAGCAGGGCACCCGCGTAGTCCACCAGCCCGCCGGCGGCAAGCTCCACCTCGTAGCGATCGAGTATGGAGATGAGTTCGCCGGCCTTGGTCGCAAGGCTCCGCGAGCTCCCCTTGCCGTGAAAGTCGTCAGGCGTCAGGTCGCGCGCGGCCAGTCCGGCAAGCCTCAGGTCGCGCATCGCGCCCGACAGCACCGAGTTGAGGCCCGGGCCGGGCGGCAGCCCTAGCAGGTAGCCGTCGCCCGCAGGTTTTCTGAGGTCGCCGAGGACCCTGCTGATCAGGACCTCGTTCTGGACGGGACCGAGCAGTGAAAGCGCTCTGTCTTTCATCACGGGTGTCGCCAGCTCGAGGGCCAGGCTCCGGGAAGTCTTGACGTGGAAGTTGAATGGCGAGCAGCCGGAGAGCGCGACCGAGTCGAGCCACTGGTAGCCTATGCGGCGGGTAGGGGCGAGCAGCCACTTCTCCTTGAAGAGCGCCTCGGGCGCCCTGCAGATGTCAGCGATCTGGCCGGTCAGGCGGTTCAACATCGGTGTATTGCCCTTCTCCCCTCGTCACGGGTCGCGGCCGCGGCGCGATGCCAATACTCGATAAGCCGGAAAGCATTGTCAATGCAGATTATAACCGCCGCCTCTGACACCGCGGGGAGCGGCCCGCCGGGAGATTCCCCAACGCCACCCGCTCGGATAGACTCGGGTGGAACAAAAGGAGAAAACAGATTGATCGGTCTTTACCTTGCTGAGAACTGCAAGCGGTGCGGCAGATGCCTCGCCCTCTGCCCGCGCCTGGACGGCCTGGAGCAGGATGACGCGGCCGCCCTGGTGCGCAGGCTCGCGGCCGGCGAATGGGTGAGAGAAGTCCTCGAGCACTGCACCGGCTGCATGTCATGCGACGCCACCTGTCCCAACGGTGCCCATCCCTACGGGCTGCTGCTGGAGCGGTTCGGCGAGCGCTACCAGACGCAGGGCATCCCCCGCGTCTTCTGCAACGCGATGCCGCAGAGGGGCGGCCCGAACCTCTGGAACGGCCTGGACAGGTGGCTGAGCAGGCGCGAGAGGGACAACCTCGAGCTCTGGGCGCGGCCGCCGGAGCGGGACGAGGTCCTCTTTCTGGGATGCAACCAGCGTCTGACGCCGTACGTCGCGGACTCCGCGCTGTTCGCCGACCTGGCAGTGTTCAGCGATCCCACTCAATGCTGCGGCGAGTACTACCTCCGCCTGGGCCTGTTCGACGAGGCCCGCAGGAAAGCGGCCGCTCTGGCGAGCAGGTTCAATGAGCTGGGGATCCGTAAGGTGATCGCGTTCTGCCCGGCCTGCCAGAACACGATGGTGAGCCTGGCGCCGCGCGCCCTGGGGGTGCATTTCGACGTCGAGGTCACCGGCCTGGTGGACTGGCTGTCGAGCCGGATCTCGAGCGGGCACATCGAGCCGCTCAGGCAGTTCGAGGGCACCGCCACGATACAGGACCCGTGCCACGCTTCCCTCCTTGGCGAAGATCCCGTTTCGAAAGTGCGCGACCTGGTGAGGCTCCTGGGCCTGCAGGTGATGGAGATGGAGCCCTCGGGCGTGGCCGCGGAGTGCTGCGGCCTGGGCGCCTCTCTCGGCCGCTACAGCCTGGTGGACGTGATGAGGACCGGCCTTCACCGTTCGCGGCAGGCGAAGGGCACAGGCGCCGGCGTGACCTGCGCCTGGTGCAACGGCTGCTACATGGTGATGAACATGTTCAGGTTGCTCTACCCCCAGGCCCCGCCGGTCTACCATCTGCTGGAGCTCGTGCAGGTGAGCACGTTCGAGAGGCCGCAGCGGAAGGTGCCGGCGCGCAGCGCCCAGCTGCTGGCGGCGGCGGTCGAGGCAACCGCCCGCGACGGCTTCTCCTTCGGCCGCGTCACCCTGTAAGACCTATGCGTTCCGCCATGTCAGTTTGAAGCCCTCGCCGGTCACGACGTCGTGGGGCACCCTCGCGACCTCGCCCGACTCGGGAAGCAGGAACTCCATCGGGCACGCCGCCGCGATGTCCGCCTGGACGTCCACGCCCGGCATGACCTCGACCAGCTCCATGCCCCGCTCGGTGAGGTGGAAGATGCCCACGTTGGTGCAGTAGTAGACGTCCTTGCCGGCCTTGAGCGCCTCACTACCGTTGAAAGTTATCTCGTCCACCTGCGCCACGAACTTGGGCTTGCCCGTCCTTGTGATCTTCAGCTTGCCGTCATCGATGGTCATCTCGGCATGAGCCATCCAGCTGCCGACGAAGATCACCGTCTTTGCCGCCGCCGCCAGGTCGGGCAGCCCGCCGGGGCCGACATAGTTAATCGGACCTTCGCCCCGTTTTGAAACGTTGATGTTGCCCTGGCAGTCGGCCTGCAGCAGGCCGAGTATTGTGACGTCGAGCTTCTCGTAGCAGAGATGGAATGTCTCCGCCGAAGGCACGATCTTCTCGGGGTCGATGGAGGAGCCGAAGAANNCCGCCCTCGTAGATGAGGCGGCTGACCTCCTCCGGCAGACCCACGCCGATGTTCACGTACGAGCCGGGCTTCGCGACCCTGGTGAAGAGGCTCGCCGCCATCCGGGCCATGGCGTTGTCGACGGGGCCGCGCTTGGGGGTTATCCCCAGGAGCCTGTTGGCGAACTTGAGCCGGTCGACCGCGTCGTGGACGTCCACGTCGGCGCCCTCGGTGAACATCTTCCAGTAGCGCCGCTGCGGCACCGAGCCGGTCTGCTCGTTGTAGGGGTTTACCACGATCGCGTCGACCATCTCAGCCGGAATGAAGATGTCCTTCTCGCTCCTGGGTATCACGTCGGCGACGCAGGCCAGCGCCTTGCCGCCGTTCTTGATCGCCGCCTTCGACGACTCCACGTCCTCGGTGATGGTCGCCGCGTTGAGCTTGTAGATGTTGCCCTCGGCGTCGGCGTAGGGCGCGTTGAAGATCGCGTACTCGACCCTGGGCAGGCGGTAGCGGAGCATGTCGCCCTCGGCGGTGGTGAAGCTCTCTCCCTTGCCCTTTACCACGGGCGTCCCGTTGTCCACCCTTGGATCGAGCAGCGTTCCCACACCGGTCTTGCTGATGATGGAGTCCTCTCCCCTGATCTGCGCCTCGAGCAGGAAAGCCATCATGCCCTGCGCCATGCGATGTGTCTCCATTTCGCCGGCCTCGGCCAGCTTGAGAAACGTCTTGACCGTCTCCAGGTGGCCGCCGATCCAGAGGGTGACCAGGCCAGGGACGCCAAGCTCCTCGAGCGTCCCGGGCACTTTGCCCCTCGAGCCCTGGGCCCCGATGGTTATCCAGGTCAGACCTTTGGGGTGGCCGGTGCGGTCGAAGCGGTCGCGGATTCCCCAGAAGTAGATCTGGCAGCGCGCGTTGGCGGCCATCCCGTTGGAGAAACAGCAAGCGCCATCGGGGATCATCTCGACGGCGTCGCGCGCGCTCATGAACATAGGGTTGTCGAGCCCCTTGGGAACGTAGTCGAGGTCATGCTTGGACCAAGTGGCCCTCCATCGTGCCAGGTGGAACAGGATCTCGGCTCTCGCGATGATATTCATGTGACCTCCAAGGGACAGCTTTTCGAATGCTTCACCACTGACATCATACCTCTGTACGCTCCACGTTCGCCCGTGACCGAGGCGCGATCCCCGCGGCAGGAAGGGGGCTCCTCTTTCGCGAAGATGAACGGAGCGAGCAACCAGAGGCGGCCGGGCCCGCAACCCTGCGTGCCCCTGGAGCAAGGCGGCGCCGGCTCTGTCCGGCGCACCGGGAGCGTGGGATTAGATGGATTGGAAGCAAGGTCTCTGCGGCGTCTGCCCCGCCGGCTGCTGGGTCGAGGTGGGGATGCGGGACGGCCGCATCGAGGACATAAGGCCTGACGCCGGCCATACGCTGGGCACCATCTGCAGGCGCGGCCGGCACGCGCCGGAGATTATCTACTCCGGGCACAGGCTCGCGAGCCCGATGCGTCGCGTCGGGGCGAAGGGCTCGTTCGATTTCGAGCCGATCAGCTGGGACGAGGCCTACGACACGATCGCGGCGAACCTGGAGAGGATCAAGGCTGAGTCCGGCCCACAGGCCGTCGCCATCTACACCGGCCGTGGCGCCCAGGAGCAGTCGCTGTGCGACATGTTCCAGCCGAAAGGCGTCAGCGTATCGTCGGCCTCGAACGTCCTGTTCCCGTTCGGCTCGCCGAACACCATGGGGGTCGGGGCGCTCTGTTACGTCTCGCTGCACATGATCGCCCCGCACGTCACGATGGGCCGGACCCAGATGGACATGTTCGCGGACATCGACAACGCGGAGATGGTGTTCGTCTGGGGGACCAACCCCGCCACCGACTCTCCGCCGGTCGACATGGAACGCCTCGAGGCCGCCGCGGAGCGAGGGGCGGACATCGTCGTCATCGACCCACGCCGCACGGACACGGTGACCGCCTGCGGCGCGGAGTGGGTGCCCATCCGGCCGGGGACGGACGGCGCGCTGGCCCTGTCGATGCTCGAGGTGATCATCTCCGAGGAGCTCTACGACGAGGACTTCGCGGAGAACTGGTGCCACGGCCTGGAAGAGCTCACCACCTACGTCCAGCACTTCCGCCCCGAGGTGGCCGAGGGCATAACCCGCGTGCCGGCGGAGACGATCCGCAGCCTGGCGCGCAGGCTCGCCGGCGCCAGGGGCGCCTCGCTGCTCATGTACACCGGCCTGGAGTACTCGAACAGCGGGGTGCAGTCCGCGCGCGCGGTGCACACGCTGTTTGCGCTCGCCAGCCAGCTGGACGTGCCCGGCGGCATAGGTCTGTCGATGCTGGGGAGCCGGTTCCCGATAAACCGCTCCTGCAACCAGCCGAACCCCGACCTCGACCTGGCGGTCGCGCGCAGGGAGTTCCCCATCTACAGCGACTACCGCGGCGAGAGCCACGCCATCGGGCTGGTCGACTCGGTGCTGCGCGGAGAGCCCTACCCGATCCGGGCGCTGATCGTGCACGGCTCCTCGCTGCTGACGTCCTGGCCGCAGACGCCCATCTGGCGCGAGACCCTGTCCCGCCTGGACTTCGTGGCCTGCATAGACCGCCAGCTCACCGCCGACGCGGCCTACGCCGACATCGTCCTGCCGGCCACGACCATGTTCGAGAACTTCTCATACATGGTCTACGGCCCGATATTCAGGCTGCGGGAGAAGTTGATCGAGCCGGTTGGTGAGGCGCGCAACGACTACCTCATCATGGCGGGCCTGGCGGACCGGCTCGGGTACGGTCACCTCTTCCCGCAGACCGAGGAGTCGATGGTAAGGTTCGCGCTCGAGGGCTCGGGGTTCACCCTCGAGGACGTGAGGGACGCGGGCGGCTGGGTGCGCATCCCCACGCCGATGATCGAGTACAAGAAGTGGCAGAAGGGAACGCTGCGGCGCGACGGCCGGCCGGGGTTCGAGACGCCGACCGGCAAGTTCGAGATATGGTCGACCACGCTCGAGGACTACGCCTACGAGCCGTTGCCCCGGTACATCGAGCCCACCGAGGGGCCGCTGGGCGACCCCGCTCAGGCCGAGCGGTTCCCACTGGTGTTCAACTCGGGGGCGCGCCCCATGATAGACTTCCGCTCCCAGCACCACGGCATCGAGGGGCTGGTGAGGGACCACCCCGAGCCCACGGTCGACCTCAACGACGCTGATGCCACCGAGCGCGGCATCTCCGACGGCGACCTGGTGGAGGTGCGCTCTCCCAGAGGGGCGATGACGTTCAGGGCGCGGGTCACTCCCGACATCATGCCCGGCGCGGTCGAGTGCGTCATGGGGGGCGGCTCGCCCATCGGGCCGAAGCCCTGGCGCGAGTGGAACGTCAACGAGCTCACCGACCTGCGCAACTTCGACCAGGTGTCGGGTTTCCCCGTGTACAAGGCCCTGCTCTGCGAAGTCGTCAAGCTGGAGCCCGGAACGGCGGAGACGCCGCGCCTGGCCAGGCGCGTGACAGAGTTCCAGGCGCCTGCGCCCGGCGGAAACGGCAACGGCTCGGGGCCGCGGGTCAAGGTCTACCTCGACAACAACGCGACCACCCGCGTCGCCGATGAGGTGCGCGAGGCGATGCTCCCGTTCCTGGCTGACGGGCACGGCAACCCGTCGAGCATCCACGCCGCCGGCAGGGACGCGCGCGAGGCGGTGGACATAGCGCGCCGGCAGGTTGCCCAGTGCCTGAAGGCGAAGCCGCGGCGTATCGTGTTCACAGGAGGGGGTTCGGAGGCGGACAACCTCGCGCTCAAGGGCGTGGCGTTCCGCTATCGCGACAGGGGCGACCGCATCATCACCACCACGGTCGAGCACCCCGCGGTCCTCAACGCCTGCCGCTTCCTGGAAAGGAACGGCTTCACGGTCACCTACCTGGACGTCGACGAGGACGGCTGGCTGGCGCCCGAGGCGCTCGCCGATGCTATCGACGACTCCACCATCCTGGTCTCGGTGATGATGGCGAACAACGAGGTCGGCACGATCATGCCGGTCAAGGAACTGTGCGAGGTTGCTCACGCCAGAGGCGTCCTGTTCCACACCGACGCCGTTCAGGCGGTCGGCAAGATCGAGGTGGACGTGGACGAGCTGGGCGTCGACCTTCTCAGCGTCTCGGGCCACAAGCTCCACGCGCCCAAGGGCGTCGGAGCGCTCTACGTCAGAAAGGGGCTGGAGCTGGAGCCACTGGTGCACGGAGGCAGCCAGGAGCGAGGCTTGAGGGCCGGCACCGAGAACGTGCCGGCCATCGTGGGCATGGGGAAGGCGTCGGAGCTCAGCGCGAGGGAGCTCGGGCAGATGAAGCGGATCGAAGCGCTGCGCGACCGGCTGGAAGCCGGGGTGAGGGAGCTCGTCGGAGGCGCGGCGCTGAACGGCCATCGCGACCTCAGGGTGCCCAACACGCTCAACCTCACCCTGCCGGGGATCCGCGGCGAGTCGGTGGTGATCGCGATGGACCAGCATGGGATCGCCCTGTCCTCGGGCTCCGCCTGCAAGTCGGGTTCACCCGAGCCTACCCACGTGCTCATCGCGATGGGCAGGACGCCCGATGAGGCCCACTGCTCAGTCCGCTTCTCGCTGTCGCGCTACACCCAGCCTGACGACATCTCCGAAACGCTCGCGGCCCTGGCGCAGGTGCTCCAGGAGAAGAACGCGGTCAAGCTGATGCCGTGTAAATGATCGGTGGGACCCCGAGTGCAAGTTTTAGGGTCAGACCCCTTAACTTGCATTTTGTCGTGGCGGGACGCCGGCGTTACGGATTCCCGCGGCTGGAGAGGTACTGCACGCTGAACCAGTCGCGCTCGTCGGTCCAGACCCTCTCCACCTTGAAGCCCGTCCGCGAGACAAGGCGCTTGAAGCCCTCGATCGAGTATTTGTAGGAGCTCTCGGTCCAGATGCTCTCGCCCACGCCGAAGTGGACGGTCACGCCACCGATGTGTACATCCTGGTCCCGCATGCTCACCAGGTGCATCTCGACGCGGCTCGCCGAGGGATTGAAGAACGCATAATGCTCAAAGCCGTCGAGTCGGAAATCCGCGCTCAACTCCCTGTTGATGCGCCCCAGGATGTTGAGGTTGAACGCGGCGGTCACTCCATCGCGGTCGTTGTATGCCCGGTGCAGGACGGCCGGGTCTTTGCGCAGGTCGACACCGATCAGCAGCGCGCCGTCTGAGGCGCAGGTGTCGCAGATGTGGTCGAGGAAATCGCGCGCCGGCAGCGGGTCGAAGTTGCCCACGGTCGAGCCCGGGAAGTAGACCACCTTGCGCGAGAACGACCTGTCGGGCCACGGCAGCGTGTAATAGCGCGTGTAGTCAGCGCAGACCGGCATCACCTCGAGCCCCGGGTAGGAACTCTCCAGGTCCGAGGCCACGCGGTGGAGCTGCTCCGAGGAGATGTCTATCGGGACGAAGCCCGCGGGGCTGGGCAGGCGGTCGAGGAGCAGGCGGGTCTTGGCGCAGTCGCCGCAGCCGTACTCGATGAGCAGGACATCCTCGCCCAGGAGGCCGACCATCTCGTCGATGTGCGTTACCATGATCTCGGTCTCGGCACTAGGGATGTAGTACTCGTCGAGCGCGCAGATATCCTCGAAGAGCCGGGCCCCTCTGTCGTCGTAGAAGTACTTGGGGGAAAGTTGCTTCTGCGGCCTGCTCAGTCCGTCCAGGACGTCGGTCAGGAAATCGTGGCTGTCCGGTGACCGGTCGACCGTAGCACCCGGCAGTGGGCGCAACGACCGGTGGACCGCTCCCATCCCCTTTCGCTCCTCTTTAGTCTGCTGCAGTCCGTAACTGCTGCCGAAGCCCTCTCCACTCCGCATCCCGCGAGATCCTCCCGTGATTGAGCCGCGCTAAGGTGGCACGTGGTGATCCAGCCAATCATGCAGGGGACTCCTTCTCAGATCGGCCTTTCTTCCCTCCCGAAGACGCGGTCAAAAACGCAAGTTTTGGGGTCACGCAAGTTTTGGGGCAAGACCCCCGCGAAGCCAAGTACCAGGCCCAGCGCGCCCAAAGCTTACGCTATTAAATGCAAAACAAAGGGTCTCACCCCATTTGTTGCATACGGCCTAGTGCGACCAGTCGCCCACAGTATTCGTGCCGACGCCCCGGTTGTTCCAGTACATCGACCGCTCCACCAGCACCTTCAAGCCCGTGGTCTGGCAGGTGACGGCGATAGACGCCCTGCCCGACGGGATCTTGTCGCCCATGTTGAACGTGGCGCGCGAGTTGGCAGGTACCGTGGCTATGAAATAGCCGGCGCCGGTGCCGTCGCTCAACAGATAGGAGATCATCACCTGGACATCCTTGTTATTGGGATTGGCGACAAGCGTGTAGGTCTCTCTGCCGTCGGACGTCTGGCCGTCGGGGAGATAGAAAGTCGTGTGCGGCTCGTCGAGCCCGATGGAATCGTGGCAGGCTTCACCCAGCGGCGTCCCCGCGCCCCAGTACATCGCCCGCTCGGCTATGATCGGCAGGTTCGCGGTCACCTTGGTGGAGAAGTCGGTGTTGGGTATCAGGTCGTTCATGAGCACGGTCTGCCTGGTGCCCGGCGCCATGGTGAAGGGCGCCAGCGCCTTGGGCCCGCCGGTGGTCATGCAGGTCAGGGTCACGTTCACCGGGGTCGTATTGGGGTTCTGGACCAGAACGTAGGTCGTGAAGCCCCAGGCGGTGGAACCCTCGGCGAGGTAGAAGGTGTCCCCCGGCACGTCGGTCCCGATCGAGTCGGAGCCCTCCCTGCGGTTGTAGCGGTACATCGCCCTCTCGGCGATGACGGGGATGTCGGAGCCCACTTCGATGGACGCGTTCTGCTTGCCGATATCGGCCTCCATCGAGAAGGTCGACCTCGAGTGGGGCGGCACCACCCTGTTGATGGTCTTGGGCCCCTGGCCCTCGATCATGTAGGTCATCTCCAGCACGGCATTTGAGTTGTTGGGGTTCTCCACCAGGGTCCAGGTCTCGAAGCCGAAGCCCGAGCAGCCTTCCGGCAGGTACCAGGTGGTCTCAGGCGAGGGGACGCCCACGGACGAGTGGGCCTCGGGCGATGGAGCTCCCGGCCCGGTCCAGGTCATGGTCCGGTCCACGGCGATCGTCTTCCCCTGAACGCAGGTCACCTCGGTCGAGAAATCGTCGGCGCCCACCGTGTCCGCCGGGTTGACGGTCACCTGGGACAGTGCGGGCAGGCCCACTCCCTGGGTCTTGGTCTTGCCGTCGTCGAGCATGTAGATCAGGTTGGCGTTCAGCGGCTCCGCGTTGGGGTTCTCGATCGAGATGTAGCAGGAGAAGCCGTGATCGGTCGAGCCCTCCGCCAGGTAGAAGGTGGAAGACTGGTCGTAGGCGAACGCCACGGTCACGTCGTGGTCCTCCGAGGTATCGGGGATGAAGTACGGGTTGGTGATCTGCTTGCGTTCCCCGTTGTCGATTATCGCTCCGGGGTGGTAACCGTCGTCGGGGAGGAGGTCAATGATAGCCGGGTCGCCGTAGATGACTGACTGCTCCCGGGGGTCGACCGCGCCGTTGCCGCCGGCGACGGCCGCCTTGGCCTTGTAAACGTTGATCGCGAAGGTGACCACCACGTCATGGTCGGTGGTGATGCCGGTGAGGATGAGAGGGTTCGTTATCGGCACGAACTCGCCGTTGTCGCTGATGTTCTCGATGTGGTAGCCGGTGTCTGCCACGATGTCCATCGCAGCGGTGCCCCCCGTCGCCACGGTCTGGATTTCCGGAGTGATGGAGCCGTGCCCGCCCTCGACGGACGCGAAGACCGTGTACTCGTCGTTGGTGAAGGTGGCCACCACGTCGTGGTTCGCCGAGACGTCGTTGATGACGTAGGGGTCGGACGGGTCGACCTCCGTGCCATTATCGACCAGCGTGGTGAGGTGGTAGCCGGGATCGGCGGTCAGGTCGATCGTGGCGCTCCCGCCGTGGGTGACGGTCTGGGTCGGCGGGGCCGCAGTGCCGTGCCCCCCGGCAACTGTGCCGTTCACCGTGTAGTCGTTGGTATCGAATATCACGGTGACCGTGTGCTTGTCATGGACGCCGGTGATGACGTAGGGGCTTGCCACCGGCGCGAACTGGCCGTTGTCGATGATCTCGTCGACGTGGTAGCCGGCCGCCGGGTGGATGTTGACCACCGCGGTGCCGTTCAGAGCGACGGACTGGGTGGCCGGGTCCACCGACCCGCCGGGTCCGTCCACCGAGGCCTGCACCTGATAGAAATTGGCGGCGAAAGTGGCCACGACGGCATGATCGGTCGTAACGTCGTTGACCTGATACGGGCTGGTGGCTGTCTGCGGCGCGGTGTTGTCGGTGACCGTCGCGATATGGTAGCCGGGAGCGGCGGTTATGACTATCGGCTGCGCGTTCCCGTGCAGCGAAATGTTCTGGGTGGTGGGACTCACCGTGCCGTGGCCCCCGGCCGCGGTCGCGGCGACCATGAAGTCGGCCGCGGCGAAGGTGACGACCACGGTGTGATCCGCATGCACGTTGTTGATGAGGTACGGAGTGGCGACCGGCTCGGACACCTCGTTGTCGACTATCGTGGCGGCGTGGTAGCCGGCGTCGGCGACTATGTTGATCGTGGCAGTATCTCCGAAGGCGGCGGTCGGTGATACAGGCGTCGCCGTTCCGTGTCCACCGTCGACCGAGGCGGATATGGAGTACTGGTTGATGGCGAACGTTACGACCACGTTGTGATCGGCCGCCACGTCGCTGATCTCGTAGGGATCAGAGACCGGCATCGGCGCGCCGTTGTCGGTGACGGTCGCGACGTGGTAGCCGGCGTCGGGGGTCAGGTCGATGGAGGCCGTGTCCCCGTAAGTCGTCGTCTGGCTCGCGGGTGTCACCGTTCCGTGGCCGCCCGCGGCCGTGGCTGTGACGGTGAACTCCTTGATCCCGAACGCGACAACCACCTGGTGGTCGGCCGCGACTCCCGTTATCACGTAAGGATTGGAGGTCGGCACCACCACACCGTTGTCCGATATCGATTCGATGCCATAACCGGTGGCCGGCGTGATGTTGACCGCCGCGGTCCCACCCGGGCTGACCGCCTGGCTGGGGGGGCTCACGGTCCCGTGTCCGCCCTTCACGGAGGCCGCCACCTCGTAGAGGTTGGTGAACGCGAAGACCACGTTGTGGTTTGCGGTCACGTTGTCGATGACGTACGGGTCGTCCAGGGGCATCGGCGCCCCGTTGTCGGTGATCGAGGAGAGCTTGTAACCCGGATCCGCTGTGAGGTCGACGGAAGCTGTGCCATGGTTGGCGACGTCTTGTGTGGTCGGCGCTGCGGTGCCGTGGCCGCCGTCCACCGATGCAGTGACCTTGAACGTGTCGGTGGCGAACGTCACGTCCACGTCGTGCTTCTCGCGCACGCTCGGGATCTCATACGGGTTAGCGATCGGCTTCTGCCTGCCGTTGTCGACTATCGAGCCAATGTGATACCCGGCATCGGGGTAGATGTGGATCCGCGCCGTGTGCCCTCTCTCCACCTTCTGCTTGGTCGGGCTTACGGAGCCGTGCCCACCCACCACCGATGCGCTGACGTTGTAGCCGCAGCTGAGCTGCGTCGCGGCAGCGGCCACGGGAGCGGTGGCTAGAAAGAGCGCGAGCAGGAACACTAGGAATACTGAGATCCCGACGGTGGAAACCCGGCGCGACAGCATGGCCTTGGGACTCATCATGTCACCTCGATTTCGCCCACCCGAAGGGGGGTAATGCGTCAGAGCGCTGGCAGCCCTATTCTACTAAAGACGGCGCAGCCGTGTAACGGGTTCAAGCAATACGTATAACGGAATTGAGTGGACATGGGTGCGCGCCGGCGGATTTTGCTGTCCGGCCCTACTGACCCGCGGGGTTCAGCACCGCTGAGATCTCGGGTTTCAGCTCGGCGCCTGTCGTCCACAGCCCCCAGTGGGCGCCGCAGCCGCCCTCGTCCTTCCAGGACTCGTCGAAAGACTCGAAGTAGTAGTAGTCGACGTGGTTGGTGGAAGCCCAGGCCATGAAGTCCTTGAGGAACTTCGCGGCGTTCGCCGACGATGGCACCGCCTGGCCGTTGGTGTTGCCGGCAGTCGGCCATCCGGTCTCGAGGATTATCTTCTTGCCGCCCGCTATGGCCTGCACCTTGCGGTACTGCGTATCCACGTCCGATATGGCCTGGTCGATCGAGACCTCGTCCCAGTAGGGGTAGAGGTTAACCGTCAGGAAGTCACACGCCGCGACGATCTGCGGGGTCTGCAGCCACTCGACCCAGGTCTGGCTGGTGCTGACAGCCGGGGCGCCCGCGGCCTTTACCTGCTGCAGGTAGGAGACCATCTGGCCCTGGGTGAGCGCGTTGTTCTCCACGACCTCGTCGCCGACGACGGCCTGCTCGACCTCGCCCTTCTTCACCTGCGCGATGAGCGCGTTGACCTCACCCTGGTTATAGCTGAGGTCGTTCCAGATGTCGGCGCCGGCGGCCACGTGGAGCCCCTTGCTCCTGGCGAGCGTGAGCATCGTGTCCCAGTCGCTCTCGCTGCCGAATGTCCTGATCCACTCGCAGTAGGGCTTGACCTTGTCCAGCAGGTTCGACAGCTCCGACGTCGTGACCGTCCAGCTCGTCAGGTACGGGCTGAAGCACATGCCGTGCATCACGTTGATGGCGGGCGGAGCCGGTGGCACTGGAGGCGCCGGTGGTAGTGTCGGGTCCGGCGCAGGGGTCGGAGTCGGAGTTGGGGTGGGAGTCGGAGTTGGCGTGGGTGTTGGAGCAGGTGGATCCACCGGCTTTACGTTCCTGGCCGGGTTTCCGGCATCATCGACATAGAGCGGCCGCTCGACGAGGACGGGCGCTCCGCTCTTCACCGTGAGCCTGGTCGCCAGGTTCAGGTCGGCGCCGGCGCTCTCGTTGACCAGGACGGTCACCCTGCTGTTGCCGGCGACGCTGACCGTCCGGGACGGCAAGGCTCCCTTTTCCTGTGTGAAGTAATCTATGGATAGAGTCGAGGCCTGCCTGGAAGCGTTCTGTATACACAGCCATTCCTCGAAGTGCGGACCCGTGTATCCTTCAGCGAAGAAGTACTGGCCCGCGGCCGCGGCCGCACCGATGGCGCAGCTGCCGCCCGTGAACGTTGTATCCCCGTTGGCGAAACTGTAATACATCGGGCGCTCGGCCAGGAAACGTGCGCTCGAGGAGAGCCTCACGCTGACGTCCTTGCCTGTGCCGAC
The DNA here is from genome assembly GCA_003157385.1 of Actinomycetota bacterium. GTDB lineage: Bacteria > Actinomycetota > Geothermincolia > Fen-727 > Anoxymicrobiaceae > FEN-680. Next base: position 51,087 of record PMJJ01000117.1, read on the forward strand.
CTCGGTGGGGACATAGATGGTAGACCGCCGCGTGGGCCCTACCTGGTAGGACTTCGTGACCGGCGCGCCCTGCCCACCAGCGAACTGGTAGGTGGCCGAGACCGTTATCGCATTGGCGTTCGGGTTCTGGATGGTTACCCACTCCTCGAATCCCTGGCGGGTGTTGCCCTCCGCGAAGTAATAGCTGCTACCGAGCGACGGGGACCCCATCACGCAGTGACCGCCGCGCCAGTTGTTGGAGGCGGTGCCCATGTAGTCGAAGTAGGTGGACCTCTCCGCGACCACAGGCTGGTCCGAAGCCAGGGACAGCGATGACTCTACCCCCGCTCCCAGCATGTCGTTGACCTTGAAGGTCGCCCTCGACCGCGCCGGCACTGAGCCCCCCTTGAGCTGCTCGCCTCCCGGGGTCTGGAAGTGGAAGGTGAGGGAAGCGGCGCGGTCGGCGGGGTTGAGCACGCACACGTACTCGTCGAAGCCCGGGCCCGTGTAGCCCTCAGCGAAGTACCAGGACCGTGACGTGGCGTTTGCGGCCTTGACCGTGTGGCTCCCGACACAGTCGCCCTGGTATACGAAATACATGGACCTCTCCACGGCCAGTCCCGAGCTCGACGAGGTCACTTTGACCGCGGCCTCCTTGCCCTGGCCTATCACCGCGTTGACGTCCACCGTCGTCCGCGAACGCCCCTGCACAGTGCAGGAGATCTGTTTGGAACCGCCGCCGTTGAAGAGGAAAGAGATGGTGGCCTGGGCGGCCGCTGCTCCCGAGTTGCCGATACACAGGTACTCCTGGAACCCCGGGCCCGTAAAGCCTTCCGCCAGGTAGAACTCGTTGAGACTGGCGGCACGGGCACTCCCGCTCGCCAGCCCCACACAGAGCTGCGCAAGCAGCAAAGCTACCAATATCAGGGAAAGTTTTGTGAAGATACTCCTCGTCGCCGATTTCGAACGACCGAACATAACCGAATACCCCTCACGGTTCGCAGGTGACTGCGGTTCTCTATCTGTTAGTCGGTCGAGACCGCGCATATCTTCATGATAAATATCAATGTTCTGGAGAAAATCCGGCTTGACGGACCCGATGACGCACATGTTAGAATCCCCATGGTATATTGGTTCAACCAATTGACCAATTACTGGAGACTATCAGGTCGGCGAAGAGGGAGAACGCACATGAGCGGCGCGCCCAGGAATCTCGTTCCAAATGCATCGCCATCACCGCCCTTGCAATTCTGTTGCTGACACTGATCCCGTTCCCGCTGCTCACCGGCGGCGCGGCCCAGGCGGGGACAGTCAAATGGCACGAGCAGTTCCCCTACCCGACGGGCAACGACCTCTGGGACGTGTCCGCGGTCGGCAAGAGCTTGATGTGGGCGGTCGGGCTTCACGGGACGATCATCAAGAGCACGAACGGTGGACTCTCCTGGACCGCGCAGGAATCCGGGACTAAGACGGATCTGAACTCGGTCGCGGCCATAGACGCGAACACCGTCTGGGCGGTGGGCAGGGAGGGAACTCTTCTCAAGACCACCAACGGCGGGCTCACCTGGACCAACCAGAGGGTGGGGGGCACATCGCCATTGAGCTCAGTCTCCGCCGTCGACAAGAACGTGGCCTGGGCGTGCGGCGGGTTCGAACAGCCGGCAGCCGGCCTCATGTACAAGACCACGGACGGCGGCGCATCCTGGACAAACCAGAACACCGGCCTGTACGAGTGGATCTTCGATGTGAAGGCGCAAGCAACTTCCGGTCAAGGCAAGTAAGCACCCCTGGCATGAGCGATATTCCGCTATATGGCAACGAATTCGACGACCGCGTGGTGAATCCTATCGACCTAGTCCGGCAGTGCCGCGGCATGCTCGCGCCTCTTTCTCTCCGGCGCCCTGGTCAGCTTCAACGCGGATTCAGCCGCGATCACGGTGAAGCCGGCCCGGAGGAACTCGAGGTAGCTGGGATATATCAGGTATCGATTGACCCACAGCGGTGAGAACTTACGGTCGTAGGTGTAGGCGGACATGACGGGAAAATATCGGTCGATGACCCTGGCCGCGAGACGCCAGACCTTGCTGGGCTTGTGCTCGCTGCCCTCGCGGTAGTACTGAGAGAGGGCCAGGAAATGGAGCGACATGTAACGGTAGCCCTTTTCTTTCAAGAAGAGGGCGGTCCTGGCTATGAGGTAGTCGGACAGCGGCCTGGGCGCGCCGATCCTGGTGCGGGTGACGTCCAGGGAGTACCCCTGGTGCGGGTACATCGGCGCGAAGTAGAGAAAACCCTCGGGCGCGCTGTCAGCATCGCGGGCCAGCGCCAGGAGGCAGTCCGGGTCGCTGGCGCTCAGCAGCCTCCCCAGCCCCATGGCGTAGCCGGTCTCCGGATTGTCGCCGCGCCACTGGCGCGAGATCTCCTGCAGCTCGTGCCTCACGTGCGACGGGATGCTGGCGTTGAACATGAACTCGACGGAGACACCCTTCCTCTCGACGGAGGCCATGGTCTGCCTGAGCTTCCTCATTTCGCGGCCCTCAACCGTGAAGCCGTTCACGTCCACGATGGCTTCCTCGCCCAGCACGAACGTGTGGACGCCCATGCCGTGCAGGATGTCCGCGACGCGGTCACCCTGCCCCACGCCGCTGAGGCGCCAGCCCATCTGGCGGCAATGGGCCCTGAAATCAACGAGCAGGCGATGGAACATCTCCTCCGGCCCCATCGGGTCCGCGGAGATCAACGCCATCCCACCGACCACGCGGTATGCGAGGAAACACTCGTCGCCGGCGAAGAAATAGCTCTTGCCTCTCCTGGTGTTGAAGTAGGACAGACTGTCTTGCCCGTGCTGCTCGATGATCTTCCTGGCCGTCTCCTCTTCCTCCCAGGTGCGTTCGGCGGGAGCTCTGTGCGGCCGGAACAGAAGAAAGAGAAGGAATGCGACAAGGCCGACGGCGGCGATGACCAGAGTGTATTTGAAGAGCACGTCCCTGCCTATGAAGTGTACGGTGCTCCTCCCCACCACCAGCAGCCACGCGTTCCTGATCAGGCTCGCCGGCTCGGCGGACACCTTATACTCGTGCCTGCCCAGGTAGAGGCCCATCGTGCCGTACACCGCAATGATCGGGATGCCGACGACGGCCAGGGCAACGCATTGTCGCAGGTGGTGGGGGTCGGGCGTGACCACGAAGGCCGACCACGCGGTCAGGAAGAATGCGGCGAGGATAAGGCTGATCACGGCTTCACGCGTGTGCAGGCCGCCCGCCAGGTCGAACACCGCCTTGGTGACGATGAACGCCGCCAGCACCAGCAGCGCCATCCGCTTCTTGAACCAGAGATGATAAGCCAGGTAGACCATCAGCAGCGTGAACAGCAACGGAAAAGTGATGCGGTTCGCCCACTGTGGAAGCTGCATATACGGGTTGATGCGTCTCAGGGAGTTCCCCGCTCCCACCACCTGGCCGAAGGCGAGGACGGCGAGCAGGATCGCGTACAGGACGCTGAGCGCACTGACCAGAGAAAGGTAATACTTCTTGAAAGCCGAGGCCCCGCCGGACGATTCACCCACCTTGTTGCCCCCCACCATGTCAACTCCACGTCACCGACCTGCATTCAATTATCCGCCGGAAAGGACCGGAATCCTACTGGGAGTTGTCTTATACTTTCAAAGCTTGTATTTCGAGTTGTTGAATATCCGTGTCGCACTTCCCGATGTGATAATCTAGACGAGGCCCAGAAACATCTGGGCAACGTTTTATTCAGGAGAGATTATGGATGACGAGCCTGTACTAACCGCCGAGGGCAGAAAAGCTCTTGAGGAAAAACTGCAGTACCTCGAGACCACCAGACGGCGCGAGGTCTCACTGCAGATGAAGAACGCGATCGACCACGGAGACATCTCGGAGAACGCCGAATACGATGAAGCCAGGACCGCGTACCTGCAACTGGAGAAACAGATCAACGAGGTCGCGGGACTTATAGCCAGGGCCAGGGTCGTCGAGGACAGCGATATCGACACGAACACGGTTGGCATCGGGTCGCTGGTGGAGATCGAAGACGTCGGAGACGGCGGCAAGAAGCAGACGCTCAGGCTCGTCGGTCCGACCGAAACGAACCCCGACGAAGGCAAGATATCTCACCTCTGCCCCATAGGAATGTCATTGATGCACGCGGAACTCGGAGACGTCGTGGCGGTCAAGACGCCGGGTGGGGTCAAGAACTACAAGGTCATTTCCATAGCCAAGTGATGCTCGATCGCGACGCCGGGGGCTCAAAAGGAGCTGGGTGAACGATGGCATTCTGTACTAACTGCGGCGAGCCTGTTGAGAGCGGCAAGTTCTGTTCCAAGTGTGGCACTCCTGTCGGTGAGTCGAACGCGGCAGCGCCCGCGGGGCCGCCGCCGGGTCTGCCGGTAGGGCCGCCGCCGTCCGGGTATGGCGCGTATCCAGGTGCTCCCCCCAGGAAGAAGTTCCCCGTCTGGGGAATCGTCGCGATTATCGTCGCCGTCTTGCTCGTCGTCGGGGGAATAGTCGTGGCCATAGCCGTCCCCGTCTTCCTTAACGCCAGGACCGTGGCGCAGAAGAGGACCTGCCAGTCCAACTTGAGGACGATAGATGGCGCCATCCAGGAGTACTACGCTGAAAACGGCAAGTATCCGCCGGCCGGCCCGGTCAGCGACATACTGGTGCCGGATTACCTGAGGACGGCGCCGACATGCCCGACAAGCGGCAAGCCTTACGTCATCAAGTCAGGCAACCCGCCTACCGTCTCCTGCCCCACCAACGTACCCGGACACAGCATATGAGGATGGCTTAGCCCAAGAACCTCTGAACCATCGGGCCCAGCAGGAGCTGAACCTGCGACGTCGCTTCACC
>PMJJ01000064.1 GCA_003157385.1 Actinomycetota bacterium
GTGTTGGGCTTGTGGCTGCCGGCCATCGACACGCTCTCGTCCTTGTAGAAGATCTTGGCTGGCGTGTCCAGCTCGCGCTCGAGCCTGTATGCCCTGCGCAGCGGGGTCGGCCGGTAGAGCTTGTAAACCTCCCGCACCTCATCGGGTATCTCGATGTAGCGTTCCTGGCTCATCTCCTGCTTGATCAGCTCCATCGGAAACAGCGGCGCCAGGTCCTCCGGCCCCAGCGGCTCTCTGGTCCCGGGGTGGAGCGGCGGCGGCAGAGGAGTGGGCAGGTCCGCCTGGATGTTGTACCAGGAGGTCGGGATCTCCTCCTCCGAGAGCATCACCTTGTACGGGCCTTCCTTGGGTGGCATCGTCGTTCTCCTTTCATCCGTTGACAACAAAAAACCCGGTCCGCGACCGGGGTCCTCCCAAAAAATGAGCCGCAGGATCTTTGAGTCCCACGGCCTGTTCAGTTGTCAGGGCAGCGCGGAACTCCTCTTAGGAGCTCCACCACCATTTGTTCGTACGCACTGCCTTGTCTTTCATAGTGGGGAAGATGATAGAGGAAACGTGATGCCGATGCAAGCCTGCTCGCCGGACGAGTCGCTGGCGGGGAAGTTGTCAGTGGATCAGGCCCTTGTCGGCCAGCAGCCCTACTATCTCGTCGACCACGTCCGCCGCGGTCTTGTCGGTGGTGTCGATGGGCACGGCGTCCGCCGCCAGCCTGAGCGGGCTCACCGCCCGAGAGGAGTCGATCCGGTCGCGCAGGGCGATCTCCTCGCGCACCTGGTCGCGGTCGACATCAACGCCCCTGGCCTCCAGCTCCAGCGCGCGCCTGCGCGTCCTCTCAGGGCTCGTCGCCTCCAGGAAGACCTTCAGCGGAGCGTCCGGCAGGACGGTGGTGCCGATGTCTCTTCCCTCGACCACGGCGTCGCGGCCCTCCACCAGGCACCTCTGAAGCCTGACCATCTCGGCCCGGACCCCGGGCTCCTCGGAGACCGGTGAGACCGAACGGCCTACCTCGGGCGACCGGATCTCGGCGGTCACGTCGCGCTCACCCAGGTAGACCCTCAGCGTATCCCCTTCGGCGAGCTCGAGCCTGAAAGACGATGACACCCGGCGGGCTATCTCGACCAGCGCCTCTGGGTCGTCGGCGGAGATGCCCTCTTCCATAGAGATGAGGGCGACAGTCCGGTACATCGAGCCGCTGTCCACCACCACCAGCCCGATCCTGCGCGCGATCCCCAGCGCGACGGTGCTCTTGCCCGACGCCGCCGGGCCGTCTATGGCAATCTGCAACCGCCCTGCGGCACCCTGGTCGCTTATTATCACTGGCTCGCCTTCCGCAGCCGGCTGAGCGCCTCTCCGAAGCCGGGATAGGATATCTGCGTCCACTCCCATCCTTCCACGATAGTCTCGCCGCTGGCAGCGAGCCCCGCCACACCGAGCATCATCGCGATCCTGTGGTCTCCTCGCGAGCCGACCCGAGCGCCCCGCAGCTCCACCGGGCCTTCGATCACCATCCCCGTGGGGGTCTCTTCTATCTTCGCCCCCATCGCGCTGAGGCCGGCGACCGTCCCGGAGATCCTGTCCGACTCCTTGTTCCTCAGCTCCCGGGCACCCCTGATGGTGGTCGTTCCGCGGGCGGACGTGGCCAGCAGGGCCAGCAGGGTAACCTCGTCGATGGACAGCGCTACCTCGTCAGGCGAGACATCTATCGCCTCCAGCGGCCCGCTCTCCGCAAGTATGTCTCCCGACGGCTCGTGCGCCACGTCTCCTTCGCTCCCGGTTACCTCCAGACGGGCGCCCATGCGCTCGAGCAACCTCAGGAACTCCGTCCTGGTCGGGTTCAGACCCACCCCGGTCACGGTGACCGCCGAACCCGGCACCAGCAGGGCCGCCGCGATGAAGAACGCGGCCGAAGAGAAGTCGCCGGGAACCCGCAGGTCGAACGCTGAGGGAACGCCGGGCGTCACAGAGACGACCGGCCCGGCGCTGGAGACCTGTATCCCCGCCAGCCGCAGTATCCTCTCAGTGTGGTCGCGCGTGGGCACCATCTCCCGCACCGTGGTCACTCCTCGCGCTCCCAGCCCGGCCAGCAGGACGGCGGACTTGACCTGGGCGCTGGCCACCGGGGGCGCGTACGTTATCGCCTCCAGCGTGCCGCCCCTCACGGTCAATGGCGGATGACCAGCTTCATCGCTTGCCTGGCACTTCACTCCCATCATCGTGAGCGGCTCGATCACCCTTCGCATGGGGCGCTTGTTTAGGCTTTCGTCACCGGTGAGAACGGCCGCGTTGGGAGAAGTCGCCAGGGCGCCAGCGACGAGCCGCATGGTCGTCCCCGAGTTCCCGCAGGGGAGCGGGCCGACCGGAGCGTCGAATCCGCCGACGCCTCTACCGGTGATCCTGATGGCCCCGTCGCCTACCTCGATGCGCACGCCGAGCGCTCGAAGGACTTCCAGCGTGTTGGCGCAATCCGCGGCCTGGCTGTAGCCCCCGACAGCTGTGGTCCCTTCCGCCAGCGCGCCGATGATCGCCGCCCTGTGCGAGATCGACTTGTCTCCTGGGACTGTCACCCTCCCGGAAAGCCCGTTCGACGGAGCGAACCTCGCTTCCATATCTCAGACCTTTCCCGTCGTGGCGCGATAGCCGAGGGTCCGCAGGTGAGCGCTGGCCTCCGCCGCGCTCTGCTCGCCCAGGACCTTGAGCGCGAGGATGCCGGTCTCCCCCTCGAGCGGGTGCGTGATGCTTATGTCCTCGATGTTTATCCCTATGGAGCCTACCGCCGTGGTGATGCGGCTTATCACGCCCGGCTCGTCCGGGACCGGCAGCGACACGCTGTAGAGCTCCTCGGACGGGATCCCCGATTTGGCCATGAGCTCCTCGCGGGCGGCGGCCGCGTCCACGAACATCGTCCGCAGCGCCTCGTCGTCCCCGTCCTCGAGGACAGCCAGCAGCCAGGCGACGCTCTGGCCGTACTCCTTGAGCCTCTCGACGATGAAGGCCCTGTTCTCGCGCGCGATGTCGAGCCACATGTCGGGGCTGCTGGCGGCGATGCGCGTCATGTCCCTAAAGCCCCCGGCGGCTATCCGGTAGGTGCTCTTGGTCCGCTCCTGCTCCCGGGAGGCAAGCTCCATCAGCAGCAGGGAAAGCATGTGGGGGACGTGGCTCACCGTGGCCATGGCGCGGTCGTGTGACTCCGGGTCCATCGAGATGACCCGCGCCCCTATGGACGTCAGAAGCGCGTGTATCCTCGCAAGGTCGTCAGGGTCCGTGTCATCGGTGGGGGTCAGTATGTAGTACCGCATGTCGAACATGTCCGCTGCGGCGAAGCAGACGCCTGACTGCTCCGAGCCGGTCATGGGGTGCCCCCCCACGTAGCCTACGCTAGGTGGGAGCATGGCGGTTATCTCGTCGATGACTTTCATCTTGGTCGAGGCGAGGTCGGAGACGACGGTGCCGGGCGCGAGCGCGCCGGAGCAGGCCGCGACAGCCTCGGTGATGGCGCGGATGGGTGTCGCGATGAAGACGACCTCCGCCCCCCGGCATGCCTCCTGCGCGTCGTCGAGTATCTCGTCGGCGAGGCCCATCCTGCCTGCCTCGTCCCTGGCAGCGGGGTCGGTGTCGTAAGCGGCGATGACGGATGCCGCGCGCGCCTGTCGCAGCGCCAGCGAAAGCGAGCCGCCCATGAGCCCCGTGCCGATTATGGTTATCTTTTCAAGCATGACGGTTTCACCTGGACCAGTTCAAAGGAACGAAAAGTTGCCCTGCGACCACCGCGTGCTGCCTCGATCACATCTTCCTGCCGAGCGCCGGGGCAAGGGACCTGAGCTCGTCCATGAGCAGCGCGTACTCCTCAAGCGTCAACGACTGCGGCCCGTCGCACAGCGCGGCCCTGGGGTCGGGGTGTATCTCGATCATTATACCGTCCGCCCCGACGGCCAGCGCGCCCTTGGACAGCGGCGCGATCAGCTCGTGTTTGCCGGTGGCATGGCTGGGGTCGACGATGATCGGCAGGTGCGAGAGCTCCTTGACCAGCGGGACGCAGGACAGATCGAGCGTGTTGCGGGTCGCCGTCTCGAACGTCCTTATCCCTCGCTCGCAAAGTATGACCCCGGCGTTGCCGCCCCGGACGACATACTCCGCGGCCATCAGCATCTCCTCGATCGTGTTGGAGAGCCCGCGCTTGAGCATGACCGGCTTCTCCTGCATTCCCACCTCCGCCAGCAGAAGGAAGTTCTGCATGTTGCGCGCGCCGATCTGCAGCATGTCCGCGTACGAGGCGACCAGGTCCACGTGCCTCACGTCCACGACCTCGGTAACCACCGGCAGGCCCGTCTCCTCGCGGGCCAAGGCAAGGAGCTTGAGGCCTTCCTCGCCCATGCCCTGGAAAGAATAGGGAGAGGTCCTGGGCTTGAATGCTCCGCCGCGAAGCATTCCCGCGCCAGCGTCGCGCGCGGCCTTCGCCGTGGCGACCATCTGCTCCTCGGACTCGACCGCGCAGGGCCCGGCGATGACCACGAAGCTCTCGCCGCCAAATTCTGTCGGCCCCACCTTCACCACCGAGAACTCCTGCCGGAACTCGCGGCTGACGAGCTTATACGGCTTCATGATCGGGACCACGCTGTCCACGCCGTCCATAGCCTCGAAGGGGATCAGGGAGATCCTCTCCCTGTCGCCGATCGCCCCGATTATCGTCTTGAACTCACCGCGGGAGAGGTGCGCCTCCGCGCCCACCTCGTGCAGCTTGTCGATGACGGTCTGCACCTGCTCGTCGCTCGACCCGTCACGCATTACTATCATCATGGTCTGTCACCCTGTTCCGTTCCGCTCGAAGAAGTTGTGGCGCGCCTCATTCCGGCAGGTCCATCCTCAGCTGGCGCGCGTCTTTCAGATAGACGTGCCTGAGGGCCTCGCGCGCTTTGTCCGTGTTGATGAGCATCATCACCCTCACAGTGCGCGGCAGGGAGCCTTCGACCTCGAGCTCGCGTGCGCAGATCACCGGTACGTGCGAGAGTCCGATCTTGCGTGCCGCGGCAGCGGGGAACTCGGCGGTGAGGTCACCGGTGGCGGTGAAGATTATGAACACCACATCCTCGGTTGCGACGTCGTTGCGGTCGAGCATCTCCTCCAGGAGTTCGGTCGTCGAAGAGATTATCTCATCCTTGGCATCCTCGTCCGCGGTGACCGCGCCGCGCAGCGCCCTGACCCTCATCGAACCTCCTTCATCGCTTCATTCCCCAAGTCCTGTCTGCTTGTAGAGATCCCGCACTTCCGTGGCCTCGAGCTGGCGGTGCGTGCCGGGCCTCAGCGAGCCGAGCCCCAGGTTGCCTATCCTCACGCGGTTAAGGGTGAGGACCCTGTACCCCAGATGCTCGAACGACCGCCTTATCTGCCTCTTCCTACCGGCATGGATCACCATGTGCACCAGAGCCCTGCCTCCGGAGCGCCCCGACTCGGAGACGCGCGCCGGCCCGGTCACGCCGTCCTCGAGGAGCACGCCCTTTCGCAGCCGGGCCAGGTCCTCCCTGCGAGTGGGGGGTTCTACCTCCACGACGTACTCCCTCGGCACGCCGAAGCGCGGGTGCATGAGCCGGTTGGCGAGAAAGCCGTCATTGGTTAAGAGTATAAGTCCGGTCGAATCCATGTCCAGCCTGCCGACCGGAAAGAGGCGCCTCCCCCCGACCGCTTCCTTGCCCAGTGCGTCGAGCACCGTCGGGCGTCCCTGAGGGTCGGTGACCGTGCTCACCACGCCCGCAGGTTTGTTCAGCGCGAAGTAGACGAGCTCCGGCTCCTCGGACAGCTCGATCCCATCGACCTCGATGACGTCCCTGCCCGGGACGGCCTTGTCACCCAGTGACGCCGTCGTCCCGTTCAGGCTCACCCGGCCCGCCAGTATCAGGGCCTCCGCCGACCTCCTCGACGCTATCCCCGCCCTCGACAGTATCTTCTGGACCCTCTGGGGGGCTCCATCCTCCGGCTGTGCCAATGTCCTCCTCGAGCTCCCACGAAAGGCTTCTCTTTATCTTGTCTATCGTTGCGTCATCGGGCGCGAACTCCTCCAGGCCCGGGAGGTCATCGAGGCTTTTGAGCCCGAACCTCTCCAGGAACTTGTCGGAGGTGCTGAACAGCGCGGCGTAGCCAGGTGGTCCTCCCCTGCCCGTTTGCTTGACCAGCCCGCGGTCCTCCAGCGTCCTCATCACACCCTCCGACTGCACGCCACGTATCTCGGCGACTACGCCCCTCGACACCGGCTGAAGGTAGGCCACGATCGCCATGGTCTCGAGCGCCGCCCTGGTCAGCCTGGGGTTCACCTGCGAGCGGATCAGCCTGGAGATGTAGGGCGCGGCCCCGGGCGTGGAGTAGAAACCAAAACCCCCGGCCACCTCCCGTATCACGATTCCGCCGTCCCTCTCCTCGTAGTACTCGACAAGGCGGTTTATGATCTCGCGCACCGCCCCAGGATCGAACCCCGTTGTCTCGCTCACCGCGCCGGCGGACAGGGGCTCGCCGGAAACGAAGAGGAGCGACTCGACCACGCTCATCTTGTCCGCGTCCGAGGAAGCCGGCATTGGTGCGGCGTCGTACTCCCCGGCCCGCGCGTCCGCCTCGTCCGTCCCGTTGTCATCAAGCGACATTGCCTTGTGCCTCCAGCTTCTGTATCTCGATGTCACCGAACAGCTTGCGCTGCCTGAGGGCGACCTCCCTGCGCTTGAACAGCTCAAGTATCGCCAGGAACGTTGCTATGACCTCGAGCTTGGAGGAGCAATCCGCGATCAGCGCGCTGAACTTCGTCTTGCCCTCGGCGCCCACTCGCTTACGCACCTCCACTATCCGCTCCGCCACAGAGATCCTGATGGGCGCGATGTGGTCGGTGGGCACGTGCTCGGTCGCCCGCTCGACCAGCAGCTCCATCAGCGCGCCGGCCAGGTCGAGCGCCCCGACGCCCTCAAAGGGATCGGGATAGAGCGAGGCGTAGTCCTCCTCCATCTCGCGCGCTCTCGGCACGAACCAGCCGTGCTCGGCGTAGGCGTCGGCCAGCCAGTCCGCGGCGTTGGAGTACTGCTTGTACTCGATCAGTCTCTCGACCAGGAATTCGCGCGCGCTCTCGGTCTCGTCTTCGGCCTCGCCCTCCTCCTCGTCGCGCGGCAGCAGAGACCTCGCCTTGATCAACAGCAGCGTGGCCGCTATCAGCACGAACTCGGTCGCGGTGTCGAGGTCGATGGTCTCGGTCGCGTCGATGTGCTCCAGGAAGGAGGCCGTTATCTGGGCGACCGGCACCTCGTGGATGTCCAGCTCCTGCTTCATTATGAGCTGGAGCAGCAGGTCGAACGGCCCCTCGAAGACCTCTATCTTTACCTCGAAGCTCAACGGCCTCTCCTAGAGGGTCCCGATGTTCATCGCGCGTCTCGCCCGCTCCAGTGAGGCGTCCACAATCGGGTTGACCCGCTCGGCGCCGGCGGCGAGTATCTCACCCACCACCTGCGGCTTCCTGGCGAGCTCGGCGCGCCTTGCCCGGAACGGCGCAAGGTCGGCGGCTATCCTTTCCGACAGCCTGTCCTTGCAGTCGGTGCATCCGATGCTCGCCTGCGAGCACTCGTCAGCGACACTTGCGAGCTCGTCGGGAAAATAGACCCGGTAGAGCGTGTAGACCGAGCATACCTCGGGGTGCCCTTTGTCGTCCCTGCGCATGCGCGCGGGGTCCGTTATCATCTTGCGGACCTTCTTGTGGATCTGCCCAGGCTCCTCGTCGAGGCCGATGTAGTTCGCATACGACTTGGACATCTTGCGCCCGTCGGTCCCGGGGATCTTTGGCGCGGTCGAAAGTATCGGCTGCGGCTCGGGGAAAGTGTCGCCGTAAAGAGAGTTGAAGTCCCTGGCGATCTCGCGGGTGAGCTCCAGGTGCGGCAGCTGGTCCTCCCCCACCGGCACCAGCTCGGCGTCCACGGCCAGGATGTCGGTCGCCATCAGCACCGGATANNCCCAGCGTGATCACCATGCCGAAGTAGAGCACCAGCTCGGGGATGCCGGATATGTCCGACTGCCGGTAGATGGTGCACCTGCCGGGGTCCAGCCCGGCGGCAAGCCAGTCCAGCACCATCTCGGTGGTCCACTCGCCCAGCCTGGATGTATCGCGGTAGCCGGTGGTCAGGGCGTGCCAGTCCGCAACGAAGAAAAAGCACTCGTTGGTGTCCTGCAGCCTTATCATGTTATTGAGGTTGCCATGATAGTGCCCCAGGTGGAGTCTTCCGCTGGGCCTGTACCCGCTCACCACCCTGTCCTTCAAATCAACACCTCCGATTTTGGCCCTATGAGGTCCTCATGATACCAACTATCACACTCCCATTATCCGCAGGGGGATATTTAGCACCGGCTGCAGTAGCCGGAACAGCGCCGGCCCCGCCAGCCACAGAAACAGGAATATGATGATGAACCCGAAGGGCGCGATCCTCTCGTAGTAGACCCGCGATTCGTTGGAGAGGAAGTACTCCAGGACGTGCGAGCCGTCCAGCGG
>PMJJ01000079.1 GCA_003157385.1 Actinomycetota bacterium
GAGCAGGCAGTCCGTGAAGCCGCCAGTGGAAGAGCCCACGTCGAGCGCCGCTCTCCCCGAGACTCCCAGGCCCAAGTCCTCCAGAGCGCCCGCGAGCTTGGTGCCGCCTCGCGAGACGAACGGACAGGCCTTGTCGGCGACCTTGATGTCCTCGGCGCCGGTAACCTGGGTGCCGGGCTTGACGTCCGTCCGCCCGTCGACTGAGACCAGGCCCTCCATCACCGCGGCCTGCGCCCTGGTGCGGCTATCAAAATAGCCAGCCTCGTGCAGGTGCGCGTCGAGCCTCTTCTTCACTGGACCCCGAGGATGGCGAGCACTTCATCCACCACGCACGCCGGGGTCAGCCCAACCTGCTCCAGCAACGCGGCGGTCGGCCCATGCTGTACGAACCTGTCGGGCAATCCTTTGACCAGGACCGGGGGGGCGGCCTGCAGAGGGGCGAGCGCCTCCTCGATGGCGCTCCCGTAACCGCCGCATCTCACGTTGTCCTCCAGCGTGACGATGAGTCTCCGGCCCTGCGCCAGCCCGCGCACGAACTCCTCATCGACAGGCTTGGCGAACCGCGCGTTCACCACCCCGGCGCTGACCCCGCGGTTTTGCAGCTCCTCCGCCGCGGCGAGCGCGAGCGGTACCATATCACCCAGCGCCAGCAGCATGACGTCTCCCTCGGAGAAGACCTCTCCTCTGCCGCTTCGGATATCGGCGACGCCAACCCCTTCGATGTCCGGCGCCTCGCCCCGGGGAAACCTTATCGCCGCCGGCGACCCCAGCTCCACCGCGTAGCGCAGCATCGTGGAGAGCTCACTCGCGCAACCAGGCGCCATCACGGTGATGTTGGGAATCATGCGCAGGTAGGTGACGTCGTAGTAGCCGTGATGTGTCGAGCCGTCCTGGCCCACCAGGCCCGCCCTGTCTATCGCAAAGACCACCGGCAGGTCATGCATGCAGACGTCGTGCGATATCTGGTCGACCGCTCGCTGGAGAAAAGTCGAGTAGATGGCGACGACAGGCTGAAGCCCGCCCAGCGCCAGGCCGGCCGCCAGGTTCACCCCCAGCTGTTCGGCGATGCCCACGTCGAAAAACCTGTCCGGGAACCTCTTGCTGAAGGCGTCGAGCCCGGTCCCGAGCTTCATGGCGGCAGTGATGGCGACCATCTTGGGCCGCTCGCGCCCCAGGGTCATCATCTCCTGCGAGAAGACGTCGGTGTAGGAGCGGACGCCGGCTTTCTGTGAGATCTTGCCGCTCTCTTTATCGAAGGACGACACGCCGTGGAACTCGTCGGGGCGCCGCTCGGAGGGAGGATAGCCCTTGCCCTTGACCGTCACCGCGTGTATCAGCACGGGACCCTCGATGTCGCGCGCCTCGCGCACGGTCTCTTCGATCTCCTCTATGTCGTGCCCGTCGATGGGCCCGACGTACTTTAGGCCGAGCGACTCGAACATCATCCCCGGCACCAGCGCGTGCGTGATGCTGTCTTTGAACTGAGAGGCGAGCTTGATAATCCCGTCGCCCAGCCCGGGCATTGTCATCAGCACGTCTTCCAGCTCGTCCTTCAGGTGGGTGTACCCCGGCTTGATCCTCAGGCGCGAGAGGTAGGCGGCCAGGCCGCCGACGTTCTTGGATATGGACATCTCATTGTCGTTTAGCACGATTATCAAGTTGGAATCCAGATGGTGGCCCGCCAGGTTCATCGCCTCATAGGCGATCCCCGACGTCATGGAGCCGTCGCCGATGACAGAGCACACGGCGTAGTCCTCGTGCGACAGGTCGCGCGCCAGGGAGAGGCCCAGGCCGTAGCTGATCGCCGTTCCCGCATGGCCGCTGTCGATCGTGTCGTGCGGGCTCTCTGCGCGTCTGGGGAATCCCCCGATGCCGCCCATCTGCCTCAATGAAGCGAACTCGTCCCGCCTGCCGGTGATGATCTTGTGCGCGTACGCCTGGTGCCCGACGTCCCAGATGATCTTGTCGCGCGGCGAATCCAACGCGCGGTGTATGGCTATGGCGAGCTCCACGGCGCCCAGGCTGGAGGCAAGGTGTCCCCCAGCGGTGCTGGTTGTGGTAATGATCAGCTCGCGTATCTCGGCGGCCAGTCGAAGTAGCTCGTCATGGTTGAGGAGCTGCAGGTCGCGTGGAGAGTTGACGCAAGCGAGGATCGAACCCTGTTGTTTAAGATCTCCCAATGGTTCTCGGATCCGCCGTCTAGTCTTCGGGTCCCCTGGGACCCCCGGAGTATCTCCATTGTACAGAACGTCTATCTCTTAGTACAGGTAACGGCCGGGGCGCGGCAGAGGCATTACAAGCGCGGTCCCTGTGCTAAAATAGTTGAATGGACCTACCGAGCAAGCACGTGCTCTATCTGGCAAAGCGGATAGGTGCCAGAGGCGCTGGGAGCGACGGCGAAGCAGCCGCCGCTTCTTACGTTCTGCGCACCTTGAGCGACCTCGACGTCGAGATCGACATCGAGACGTTCTCCTCCTGGAAGTCCGACCTCCACGGGCTGCTAATAATCTATGGCCTGGTGATAGCCTCCTACCTGATCTTCCGCGTTAGCTACACTGCCAGCCTGGTAATGTCGATGCTGCTGTTCTTCATCTTCCAGATGGAGACCTACACCTGGGCGGTGCTCTCGCGGCTGCTGCCCCACTCGAGCGCGTCAAACGTGATCGGGAGGGTGGCGCCTTCGGGCAGCGCCAAGGAGAAAGTCCTGCTGGTGGCAAACTACGACAGCCCCAGGAGCTCCCCGCTGGGCCGGCCGAGGGTGGCCCGTTTCTTCCGTGTCTTCTACATCATCTCCTTCGCCTGCATCATCGCGATCATGCTCACGGGCATCTTCGGGGTCGGGGCGTCGCTGACCAAGATCAGCCACAATACCATCAATCAGATCTGGTTGTACGCCGGGCCGTTCGCCGCGTTCCTGATCGTCATGTGCATCATCATCATGCTGGGAGAGCTGCGCGGCCGCTTCACCGCCGGCGCCAACGACAACGCCTCGGGGGTCGGGGTGCTGCTTTCCGTGATGGCGTCTCTATCCGCGAACCCATTGGAGAACACCGAGGTGTGGGGCCTTGCGGCCGGCCGCGGCTGCGCGGGAGCAAGGGGGATGATCGCGTTCCTTCATCGACATAAGCACCTGCTTCACGGTGCCAGCATCATCAACCTTGACCACTGCGGCGTCGGGGAGACCAGGATCGCCACACGCGAGGGCGTTATGTTCGGCTTCAGGTGCTCATGGCGCCTCAGGGGCATCGCGCAGGGCGCGGCCCGCAGCACCAGCGGCATCGACCTGGACAAGGGCAGGTGCCGTGTCAAGAAGAGCGACGGCATGGCCGCGATAGTGCGCGGCTACCGCGCCATCACCATCTGTGGACTGAAGGGCGGGACCTACCAGGGCTGGCGCAATGCCAACGACACCCTGGACACCCTGGACCGCTCCTCGCTCGACCGCGCTGTCAAGCTCGTCGGGCTCATGCTCGACAGCATCGACGCCGGCCCGAAACGCAGGGGGCCCAGGCGGCGGGGACGCGCAAGGCAGAAGGAGATCGAGGAGCTCATAGCACCGGAAGGGGAAGTCGTCGCCCAGGAGCCTGCCGAGGATCTCCCCGAAGAGCCCTCCGAAGACTGAATCACTCGCCCACGATCTGGCAGACGATCTCCCTCGAGCGCGACTTGTTGTCGAAATCGATCACCACTATCTGCTGCCAGATCCCCAGCTCCAGCTTCGCCTCGTTGAAAGGCACCGTCAGCGAAGGTCCTAGCAGCGAGGCGCGGACGTGGGCGTGGCCGTTGCCGTCGTGCCATCGCATGTTGTGGTGATACTCGCGGGCCGCAGGTGCGACCCTCTCGAACAGCTCGTCGATATCGTCGACCAGTCCCGGCTCGAACTCGATCGTCGTGACCGACCCGGTGGCGCCGGGCACGAAGACAGTGACGGTCCCTGCTCGTAGGCCCGTCCGCAGCACCGATTGCGAGACCTCGCCCGTCACGTCGACGACCTGCGCGTTGCCGCGCGTCTCTATCTTGAAGCTTTCCCTGAAGACGGGCATCCGGGCCTCACATCGTGTAGAGCTCGTCGGCGGGCACCACGCGGAACCCCTTGGACTTAAGCGCCCCGACCGCCTGCTCCGCTTCCTCGACCCTGATGATGACAATGGCGTTGTCCGCCGATTTCTCCAGGAAGCAGTAGAGATACTCGATGTTCATCTCCTGCTCCACCAGCGGAGCCATGACCCTGGACAGGCCGCCAGGGGTGTCGTCGACCTCGACCGCCAGCACCGTGGTCTCCTTGACCGTGAAGCCCTTTCCCTTGAGGCTGTCGTGCGCCCGGTCAGGATCGTCGACTATCAGCCGCACCACCCCGAAGTCGCTGGTGTCGGCGACGCACATCGCCCTGACGTTGACCTCGGACTCACCGAGGGCGCGGGTCAGGTCCAGCAGCCTTCCCGACTTGTTCTCCAGAAAAACTGAAATCTGCTTGACCGGCATCGCTACCCCCTAGATCTCCCGGTTGTCTTTCACTCGAATGGCCTTACCCTCGCTTCGCGCGATGCTCTTCGGCTCCATCAGCTTCACCTTCACGCCGATCCCCAGGTAGCTCTCGATCTCGTCGGTGATCACCTGCTGCAGCTCCTCCAGGGCCTTGATGCGGTCGGAGAACATCTCCTCTGAGACCTCTACCTCGACCTCGAGCATGTCCAGGCCGCCCACCCGTTCCACGATGATCTGGTAGTGCGGCGAGATGCCCTCGATCTGCATCAGCACGGTCTCGATCTGCGAAGGGAAGACGTTGACCCCCCTGATTATCAGCATGTCGTCGGAGCGGCCCGATACCCGCTTCATCCGCACGTGCGTGCGGCCGCAGGGGCACTGCGTATCGTCCAGCGTGGTCACGTCGCGCGTCCGGTACCTGATGAGAGGCATCCCGAACTTGTTGATGGTGGTGAAGACGAGCTCGCCCTGCTGGCCGTACTGCAGCCGCTCACCGGTGGCTGGGTTGATGGTCTCTGCCAGGAACGCGTCCTCGAAGATGTGCAACCCGTTCTTCTCTTCACACTCGATGGAGACTCCCGGCCCCATGACCTCGGAGAGGCCGTAGATGTCGAAGGCGGAGAGGTTCAGCAGCCTCTCGATCTTGTCCCTCATGTTGTCGCTCCAGGGCTCGGCCCCGAATATGCCGCTCTTCAACCGGAGCTGCCTGAAGTCGACGTCCATCTCCTGCGCGGTCTCGGCCATGAACAGGGCATACGATGGAGTGCAGCACAGCACCGTGGTTCCCAGGTCGGCCATCATCCTGATCTGACGCTTGGTGTTGCCGCCGGATATCGGGATGACGGAGGCCCCCAGCTTCTCCACTCCGTAGTGCAGCCCCAGCCCTCCGGTGAACAGCCCGTAGCCGTACGCCACCTGGACGATGTCCGAGGGGTCGGCGTTGCAGGACACGAGCGCGCGGGCGACCAGCTCCGCCCACACGTCGATGTCGCGGGTGGTGTACCCGACGACCGTCGGGGTGCCCGTCGTGCCTGAAGACGCGTGTATCCTGACGATCTCTCCGGTGGGAACGGCGAAGAGGCCGAAGGGGTAGTTCTCGCGCAGGTCGTCTTTCGTGGTAAAGGGAAGCATGGCCACGTCGTCGATAGACTTGAGGTCCTTCCAGCTGATGCCCGCTTCCTTAAGCTTGTGCCGGTAAAAGGGCACGTTCTCCTCGCAGCGCTTCACCGTATCCCTGAGGCGGTCCAGCTGCAGACTCGCCAGCTTTTCCCTGTCCATCGCCTCTATTTCAGGGTTGTACACTCGTTTCACCACCTCGGATATCGCCCGCCAAACAGCACAACATTCTAACACAAGCAAAAGGGGCCCAAGCCGCGCGCACAGGTCACCTCAGGAGTCCGGCCAGGTCTTTTCTCACATGGGTGGGGCTCACTCCGGAACCTGGGATGTCGCCCCGGCTGGAAACGCCGGAGAGCACCAGCAGCGTATCGACCCCGGCCCTCTCTCCCACCAGTATATCGGTCTCCAGCCTGTCCCCGACGCACAGGGTCTCTCCCCTGCCGGCGCCCATCCGGTCAATGGCCAGATCGACTATCAGCGGGTTGGGTTTGCCTACGACGACCGGCTCCCTTCCGGCTCCCGTCGTCACGGCGGCGACCATCGTGCCGGCGCCGGGCCACAACCCCTGGGGAGTCGGATAGGTGGAGTCGGTGTTCATGGCGACATAGAGGGCGCCGTTACGAGCGGCGAGCACCGCGGCTTTCAGCCTGGGATAGTCGAAGTGTCGGTCCCAGCCCACCAGGATGAAGTCGGCGCTTTTCCAGTCGTCGAAGGGGATGACCTCGATGCCCATCAGCTCGCACTCCTGGAGCAGCCCCGCCTCGCCGATGACCAGTGCCCGCTTTCCCTCAGTCTCGAAGTTGCTCTCGAGGTGGAACCGGCACGCCTGCGCCGAGGTTACGATGTCGAGGGACTCGGCATCTATCCCCTGCTTCGCCAGGCGCTGGACGTACATCTCGGGAGTGGAGGCAGAGTTGTTGGTCAAGAAGACGAGGCGCTTGCCGGCCTCGCGTATCGCTCTCACGGCTTCGGTCGAGCCCTCTATCTCGGTATCGAGCAGGTACAGCACGCCGTCCATGTCGAGGATGAAGGCCTGGTACTGCTCGAGCAACGATCCCAATTCAGCCCTCTTCCCCGCAGGCGACGTCTTCCACCGGCGCACCGAAGCGCCTGGCCATCATGCTGTACTCTTCGGCAGGCTTGAGCGTCCAGGCCAGCTTGAAGTGGCCCGCTGCCGCCTGCTTGTTCTTGAGCTTGAGGTAGCACAGCCCCAGGCAGTAATGTGCGTAGTCGTTCGTCGGATCGACCTCCAGCGCCTCCTCGAAGCAGGAGGCGGCCACCTGGTACCGGTGGGACGAGAAGTACGCGCGGCCCAGGGCCTCGAGTATTGAGCCTTTGTGCGGCTCGCGCTCGCGGGCCCTCTCCAGCACCACCGCCGCCTGCGCGGGGTTGCCTTCGTCGAGCAACTCCAGTCCCCGCCCCAGCAAGGCGTAGGCGCTCTCCTCGGATTCCATCAATACCTCCTGCCGGACAGTGGCAATATTACCACGGCGCTCATAGCATTCGCCGCGGCGCGAGTAAAACATTCCCACGTTGCCCGCGCCCTTAGCGCATCGGCCCGTTCAGTTAGTATAATTGCACTACTCTTCACGATGGCGGACGGCCTCACAAACAGGGAAGGTCACGTTGGCTGAGAGGTACGGTAAAGGAAACGTTGAGCGCATAGGCGGATTGTGGGTCCTGCACCTCAAGGGGACGACATTCGAGCGGGGACTGCAGCACGGCACCCTGATGCGCTACCGAGTGCGTGAGACGATCAACTTCTACAGGACGCTCCCCGAGGTGCTGTCCGGGCGCGCGCTCGATCCCGCATCCCTCAAGAGCAGGGCCCTGTTGCGGCTGAAGCGCAGCCTGGTGACGCGCCTTATGAAGAACAGGGACTCCGACGCACTGGAGGAGATGAGGGGCCTCGCCGTGGGCCTTGGCCTGAAGGAGGAAGAGATCGCCGAGGCGCTGGTCCTCGCTGACGTCTTCCAGGCAATCTCCTCACTCGCCGAGAAGCGCCGCAAGGCCGGCCCCCCGGTGATCCCCGGATTCGGGTGCACCAGCGCGGTGCGCGAGACTCCCGACAACCTCCTGTTCGCCAGGAACTTCGACTTCTGGGGCGCGGGCTACTGGGACGCAAACCCTGCCATCATCTTCCACCACCCAGACAAAGGCAAGGCCTTCGTCTCGATCGCCACGGCCGGGTTTCCTACCGGCGGGATAACCTCGATCAACGAGGACGGCCTGGCGGTCGCGGTACACCAGCACGCCTCGCGCGACTCCAGCCTCTCGGGGACGCCGATCATAGACATCGCGCACTCGGTCGTGAGAAACGCCGCTACCGTGGCTGAGGCTATCGAGGTTGCTTCGTCGCACAAGGCCACCGGCGGCTGGACCATAGTCGTGGCCGGCGCCGGAGAGGCCGCCGCGATCGAGATGTCGGCCGCCGAACAGAAGCCTCGCTTCATGCGCGACCACCTCCTGGTGGCGACGAACAACTTCGTCGACGAAGAACTCTCCCTGCGCGAGATACAGGCCAACGCCAGCGCAACGATATGCGACCACGCCCGGCACCGGCGGGCCGCCGAGCTCGCCGCGGCCTCCAGGGTCAGCCCCGCCAGGATGGCCGGGCTTCTCGGCGACCACTACGACGTGCTGGCGGAACGCGAGCGATCCGCGGGCTTCACCATCTCCCGGATAACCAACCTGTCGAGTGTGCTGTTCAGTCTCAACGAGCGGCGCTTCTGGGTCTCGGAGTCCCCGGCCCCCACGTCCAAGGGGGGCTTCGTGGGGTTCGACCTCGACGCCGAGCTCGGCGGAAGGAGATCGTCGATCGGGAGGCTGGAGGGCGCCCGTCCTCCGCGAGCCAGGACCACCGCGGCCCAGGACCGCTACCTGGAAGCTTACAAACAGTACATCTACTCGGGCGACCTCAACCAGGTCCACGGCATCGTCAACGAGTGCGTAGACATGGACCCCGCGGAGCCGACCTTCCACCTGATGGAAGGGATACTGCGCGCCATGCTGGGCAACTTCAGGGGGGCTCTGTCCTCGGTGGACCGCGCGCTCGAGATCGAGCCCATCGAGCAGAAGAAGTCTGTCGAGCTGCTCTGGAAGGCTCGCATCCTGGACCTGATGGAACGCCGCGAGGACGCGGCCGCCATCTTCACAGAGCTGTCCGGCGAGGAGTCCACCCCCCGCTGCGTCTCGAGGGTGTCCGACAAGGGACGACGCCGGGCCTTCAAGGAGAAGGACCTCACGGGGATAATCCTCGACTTCACCAACGGCGACACCCTGGAGTAGCGCCGGCGTCTCCTCTGGTATCATGACACCTGCACCAGTATGGTCCCGCAATAAAGCGCGAAGGCGCCGGCGGGCGATATTAGAAACGGAGGGACAGATGGCACCACCAGAACTCGAGACCATCACCATCGAGACTCAGAACGGTCTCGCTTTTATCTACCTGGACCGGCCGGAAAAGCTCAACGCGATGAACGAGACCATGTTCTCGGAGCTCGGCACGGCCGCCGACTACGTGCGCGACGAGGTCTCGGTGAAGGTCGCCGTGATCACTGGCCGCGGCCGGGCCTTCTGCGCCGGCATCGATCTGGGCGCGGTCACCCAGTTCCAGGGCCGCGAGGCCGCTGAGTTCCGCAACATGGTGCGCAAGGTCCAGCGCAACTTCCGCGCATTCGAGTTAATCGAGAAACCGGTCATCGCCATGGTGAACGGGCACTGCCTCGGCGCCGGCACTGAGCTGGCGCTTGCCTGCGACATGATTCTGGCTTCGACCGAGGCGACCTTCGGGCTCCTCGAGGTCAACCTCGGCCTGGTCACAGACCTGGGGGCGACCCAGCGCCTTCCCAGGACTGTCGGCCTCCACCGGGCCAAGGAGCTCATAATGACCGGCAAGAAGATCGACGCGCTTGAGGCCGAGCGCATCGGCCTTATCAACACGCTCTACGCGCCCGAGGAGCTCGAGGGAGCCACGCGCGCCCTTGCGGACCACCTCATGAGCATATCGCCTGTCGCGGTAGGACTCTGCAAGATGGCAATCGACCGCAGCGCCCCCACCCTGGAGGCGAACCTCGAGTTCGAGGCGCAGGCCCAGAGCATCTGCTTCACCTACATGATGGAGAAGCTCTCGAAATCCGGGCAAGCCGGCAAGGAGCAATAGATGTATGTCAGGCGCCCGGGGATCGTCATCAGGCCGCCTTCCGAGGCGGGCAGCTTCCTTCTGCAGGTGACCTATGGCTGCTCCCACAACCACTGCGCTTTCTGCGGCACCTACATGTTCACCAGGTTCGCGCGACGCCCGCTCGATGAGATCCTGGCTGAGATAGAGGCCACCGCGCGCTACAACCAGGGCGTGCGCCGCGCCTTCCTCTGCGACGGCGACGCCATGTGCCTCGACACCGCCGAGTTGATCCCGATCCTGGACCGCCTCAACGAGAGCTTTCCCCGACTGGAGCGCGTGGGCATATATGCGAACGCCGCCAACGTCCTTTCCAAGACCCCTGCCGATCTCGAGAGTCTGAGCGCCAGGAAGCTGACCATCGGCTACCTCGGCCTGGAGAGCGGCAACGACGAGATACTCAAGCGCATGCGCAAGGGCTCCAACGCCGACGAGATGGTCACAGCGGTGCGGCGGGCGCAGGCCGCCGGGATAGACATGTCCGTGATAGTCCTGCTGGGGCTCGGAGCCTACGAGATGAGCCGGGAGCACGCCCGCGATTCGGCCCTGGTGGCAAGCCGGATGAACCCCAGGTACCTGAGCGCCCTTACGCTGATGCTCATCCCCAAGACCGCGCTGCACGCCCGGTACAGGAAGGGCGAGTTCGAGGTCATGGACGCCCGCAGCATCCTCCAGGAACTGCGATGGTTCCTCCAGGACATGGACGTTCCTGGCCCCTGCATGTTCCGGACCAACCACGCATCGAACTACCTCCCGGTCGCCGGCGACCTGCCCCGGGACAAAGAGCGGATGCTCGCGATCATCGACCGCGGGCTGGCCGACTCCTCGATGTGGCGTCCTGAATCCCGCCGCGCCCTCTGAAACACGGAAACCTGTCGCTTTTTGCGGGACTCGTAGGCGTTAACCGGTAAGCGTGTATGGGACGGGGGTGGCATGAGCCTTTTACTTGCCGGTCCTCGCGTCTTAGAAATCAGCAGAGTTTCCTTGCACCCCGAGACGCTGCGGAGGCCACGCAAGACGCTCACCCCACCCCCGTCTGGCACACCCCTACAAAAGAAAATATAGGAAGACGGCTGACCGGGAGGAATGATTGTTGGCGCGAAATCGATGAAGGTGGATATTTGGCTTCGCGGGGGTCAGACCCATTAACTTGCGCTTCTATACTTGCGGAATGATGAGTCCGCGTTACGCACCCGGGTTGTGCTCAAGAGAGAACAGAAAGGTCTGGCGAGGGGTGTCCTCTTCCAAGTGACTCGGTAGTCCGCGGAACGGAGGGGGGGACACCCCGAGCTACTCGGTGATGCGGTTCATCACAACGCCCGAGCAAGGCTTGGGATAGAAGTAGGTGGACTTCTGTGGCATCTTCTCGCCGTGATCGGCCACGTCCCGCACCTCTTGAACCCGGGTCGCGTTCAGCAGGAACGCCGCCGCACCCGGCCCGGAGTCTACGAACTCGACGGCCTCCAGCGGATCACGCGTAAAAAGCAGGTTGGCCTGGATGCTCTCGCTGTCGGGCGGGACGTGGAGCACCTTCTCGATGACGAGCCTCTGCAGGACTGTGACATCGAGATTCTTGTAAGCCGCCGAGTACTCCCCGTCTATCTCCTTTTCCAGGTCGAGGCCACTCTTCCAGGAGAGCAGAAGAAACCGCCCGTCGGCGAGGAAAAGCCCGAACGCGCGCGTCGACGCCCCCGCCCCCTCCAGCTGCCTGACCAGGTGGTAGACCTGGCCGCTCCTGGGCCCCTTGGGTACTTCGACCTCGGCGACGGTAAACCAGGGCTCCACCCCTTTGAGCAGCGCGTCGGCGTTGAAACCCTCTGAGTCCAGCACCACTCTGTGGACCGGTAGCACAGTCAGTCCGGGGTTCTCCATCTCGACTATCATCATCATCGTGAAGTTCCTGGGGTCATCTTCGTTCTCGATCTGCCCGGCCTCTCGCAGCCTCTTGCCGTACTCGAGGGCTGTCTGGTACCGGTGATGGCCGTCTGCGATATAGAGCGTCTTCTTCTTCAAGAAAGAGGACATCCGCGCAATAAACCTCTCGTCAGAGACAGCCCAGACGTCGTGCGCGACTCCGTCCTGAGTCTGAAACTGAGCGATGGGGAAGCGGTCCATCTCCGACAGGATGGGGTCTTTCAGCTTCTCCGAGGGGTCGGAGTAGAGGGCGTGAATCGCGCTCAGGTTCGTTCGCGTGTGCTCGAGGAGCTTCATCCTGTCCGACAGGGGCTTGGGCATGATGTCCTCGTGCGGCAGGATATTTCCCTCCGAGAACTCCTCGACCTTCACGCGTGCCACGATGCCGGTACACTCCTTGTAGTTGCTCTCCTGCAGGTAGCGCTGCCGGTAGAGGTAGAACGCGGGAACGGAGTCCTGGATGAGTATCCGCTGCGCCAGCCATCGGTCCAGAAACTGTCCGGCCCGCTCGTAAGGGGCGTCAATGCTCTCGTCGGTCTTCTTGGGGCGGTTGAGGATCAGCCGAATGACGTTGTAAGGGTGCTTGTTGTAGTAGGAGTCTCGCTGGGCGTCGTCGATCACATCGTACGGAGGGGCAACCACCAATGAGAGGTCGCCTATCGCCTCCCTGTTGTAGCGTATCCCCCTTAATGGCCTGACGTCCGCCATCTCACACCCGCCTTGTTCCGTCGCGTCGCTCGCGCTCCTCCTTCAAGATGAAAGCATGATAACAGATGCGGGGGTAAGCAAAAGCCCGGCCTTGCGGCCGGGCTTTGAATTAGGTCGGCGGCGACCTACTCTCCCACAGGGTCGCCCCTGCAGTACCATCGGCGCGGGAGGGCTTAACTTCTGTGTTCGGAATGGGAACAGGTGATCCCCTCCGCTATCGCCACCGTTACTATAATTGCGGCGCACTCGCGCCCTCAAAGCTACACAGTGTCTTTAAGGTCAGACCAAGCCCTCGACTTATTAGTACCGGTCGGCTGAACGTGTTGCCACGCTTACACCTCCGGCCTATCCACCTTGTAGTCTGCAAGGAGTCTTACTCTGTTAACCAGATGGGAGACCTTATCTTGAGGTTGGCTTCGCGCTTAGATGCTTTCAG
>PMJJ01000037.1 GCA_003157385.1 Actinomycetota bacterium
CCGATCTCCGCCCCCAGGCCGAACTGGCCGCCGTCCGTGAAGCGCGTCGACGCGTTGATATAGACCGCGGCCGAGTCCACCCGCTCGACGAACTCCTTGCCGCGCAGGTAGTCCAGCGTGACTATCGCCTCGGAGTGATGGGAGCTGTACCTGGCGATGTGCTCGATTGCCTCTTCCAGGTCATCCACGACCTTGACCGCCAGCACCAGATCGAGGTACTCGGTGTACCAGTCGTCCTCGCCCGCCTCCTCCGCNNTTGCAGACGCCGGGGCGCTGGGTCTTGGCGTTCACCACGATGGCCGAAGCCATGGAGAGGTCCGCGCCGGAGTCGACGTAGATGTGGCAGTTGCCGGTGCCCGTCTCGATGACCGGCACCGTCGAGTTCTCGACGACCGTGCGGATGAGCCCCGCGCCTCCCCGGGGGATGAGGACGTCGATGAGCCCGTGGAGCCTCATCAGTTCCCGGGCCGCGTCACGGTCGGTGGAGCGCACCAGCTGGATGCAGTCGGCAGGCAGGCCGGCGCCGGCCGCCGCCTTTGCAATGACGTCCACCAGGACCGAGTTGGAGTTGATGGCGTTGGAGCTCCCGCGCAGGACGACCGCGTTCCCGCTCTTGAGGCAGAGGCCGGCCGCGTCCACGGTCACGTTTGGGCGGGCCTCGTAGATTATCCCTACCACGCCGAGTGGCACCCGCACCTTGGAGACCTCCAGGCCGTTGGGGAGCCTCCAGCCGTCGACGATCTCCCCCACCGGATCGCGCAGGGAAGCCACCTCGCGCAGGCCCTGCGCCATCTCGCTGACCCGGCTCTCGTCGAGGGTCAACCTGTCGATGAGCGCGGCCGTCATGCCCACGGCACGCCCCGCTTCGAGGTCGATGCTGTTGCGCTCGACTATCAAGCCCGAGTTCGCTTCCAGGGTGTCGGCCATCGCCTCCAGCGCCGCGTCCTTGCGCGCCGTGCCGGCCACCGCCAGCCTGACCGCGGCGGCCCTGGCCTTCATGCCGAGTTCTTCGACCTCACCCATCTGTCCCGCCTTTCGCTATGCCGGCCGTCACTGCTTGAAAACGGTCAGCTCGTCCCTGTGGACTATCTCCTCGCCTCTCTCGCCCAGCACGCCCGTGATCTGGTTGCTGCGCAGGCCCTGCACCCGTGAGGCCTCATCTGAATCGTAGCAGGAAAGCCCCCTCGCTATCAGCCGGCCGTCGGGGCCGATTATGTCGACGCAGTCGCCCACGCCGAAGCTCCCCTCCACGTTCACCACCCCCGCGGGAAGCAGGCTCTTCCCTCTCGACTGCAGCGCTTTCGCCGCGCCTTCGTCCACAAAGAGCTTGCCCTTGCTGATCCGGGCGTAGCCTATCCAGTGTTTCTTCGCGGGCACCTTTCCCGATGCCTTGAAGAAGGTTCCGGGCTCTTTTCCCGCCAGCAGCTCGTTGATGGTGTCGGGGCTTCGCCCGTCGGCGATCACCACGCTGACGCCGGTTTCCGCGGCCGCCTTCGCCGCCTCCAGCTTGGAAGACATGCCTCCCAGCCCGAGGGCGCCGGCCTCGCCGCCCATCTCCTCTATCTCGCAGGTGACCTTCTCGACCCGCTTGATCAGCGTGGCGTCCTCGCTCACTCTGGGGTCCTCGGTGAAGAGCCCCTCCGCGTCGGTCAGCAGTACCAGCACATCGGCGCCCACCAGCGAGGCGACCAGTGCGCCGAGCATGTCGTTGTCCCCGAAGGTTATCTCCTCGGTCGCGACGGTGTCGTTCTCGTTGATGACCGGGACGACCCCCATCTCGAAGAGAGTCTCCAGTGTGTGCCTGGCGTTCAGGTACTGCTGGCGGCGGGTGATGTCATGCTGCGTCAGCAGGACCTGGCCGGCGGTGATGCCCGCCGCCGCAAAGATGTCGGTGTAGATGCGCACCAGCGCGCCCTGCCCCACGGCCGCGACCGCCTGCAGCGTCCGGACGGAGTCGGGGCGCTCGGTCATGCCCAACCTCTCCATCCCCGCTGCGATGGCGCCCGAGGACACCACGGCGACATCGATGCCCTTCTCCCTGGCAGCCGATATCTGGCTGGTGAGCGCGCAGACCCGCTCGGGGCTGATCCGCCCGCTCTTCTCCGTTATGGTGGCCGTTCCGACCTTGATGACCATCCTGCGTATTTTATCCATCTTCCTGTCCGTCACCGTCGCCGGCCACGGCGGGTTCGTCGGGTGTCCCCGCCAGGCCTGAGTCGGGGATGTACTCGAAGCGCCTCCCCGCTATCTCGATCTCATCTCCCGCCTGCGCTCCGGCCGCCGACACGGCCTCCTCGACCCCGGCGTCCTTGAGCTTCATCGCCAGGTGCGACACGGCATCGTCGTTGGACCAGTCCGTCATGTTGACCATCCGCTCCAGGCGACCGCTGGTCACGATAAAGAGCCCCTCCTGCGCCACCACGCCCATGGCGTCCTCATCCAGAGGCGGTTCGTAGACCACCTGCTCGCCGGTGCTCACACCTTCTTCGCGGGCCTGCTCGACCTGATGCGTGAGCGCGTGCACCAACTGCTTCACGCCTGTCCCGGTCACCGCGCTTATCTCGAACAGCTCCAGCCCGCGCCTTTCGCACTCGGCCCGCAGTTCCTCGAGCTCGTCGGCGGCCGGGTTGAGATCCATCTTGTTGGCGGCGAT
Organism: Actinomycetota bacterium; assembly: GCA_003157385.1. Taxonomy (GTDB): domain Bacteria; phylum Actinomycetota; class Geothermincolia; order Fen-727; family Anoxymicrobiaceae; genus FEN-680. The sequence goes on from PMJJ01000037.1 coordinate 2,654, forward strand.
GAGGCTGCGCCTGGCGGCCAGTGTATCCTTGTAGTCCTCGAGCTCCCGCTGCAGGATGACGAGGTCGTCCACTGGGCGCCTGCCGCTCATCGGAGACATGTCGGCCAGGAACAGGACCACGCTCGCCCGCTCGATGTGGCGCAGGAACGCGATGCCCATCCCCTTACCCTGGTGCGCTCCTTCCACCAGGCCGGGGACGTCGGTCACCACGATGTCCGAATCCTCACCGACGACGACGCCCAGGTTGGGCTCGATCGTGGTGAAAGGATAGTCGGCGATCCTGGGACGCGCGGCGGAGATCCTGGCGATCAGGCTCGACTTGCCGGCGTTGGGGAAGCCCACGATGGCCACGTCCGCGACCAGCTTGAGCTCGAGCGATATCTGCCTGGCCTCGCCCGGCTCGCCCTTCTCGGCGAACCGCGGCAGCGGTCCCACCTCGTTGACCAGCCCCGCGTTGCCGCGCCCGGCCCTGCCTCCCCGCGCCGCCACGAACACCTGCCCGGCCTCGAGCAGATCCGCGATTACCCGCCCGTCCTCGTCGCGCACGACCGTACCCGGCGGCACCATGACCACCACGTCGCGACCCCTGGCCCCTCTCTTGTCGCGCGAGCCGCCTCGGGCACCCGCGTGCGCCTTGAAGTGGCGTCTCCTGGCGAACGCGCTCAGGGTGCTCACGCTGTTGGTCGCCTCGAGGACGACGTCCCCGCCTTTTCCTCCGCCGGCGCCGTCGGGTCCGCCCCGCGGCCGGTACTTCTCTCTGAGGAACGAGACGCAGCCGTCCCCGCCGCTACCGCCTTCTACGAATATGCTGGCTTCGTCAACGAACATGGGTGTACGCCGCTTTCAATCGTGAGGGGATCGAGGGGTGGCTTAGGTTACCGGTTCCTGGCGCGGTCGCGAGAGGCTGCGAAGAACCTCCAGCTTCTCCTTCTGCTTCCTGCGGCGCTCCAGGCGCTCGTCGTAGCTGCGGTCGAGAACCATCTTGATGACCTCGACCAGGAGAAGTGGGTTGAACGGCTTTATCACGTACTCGTCGGCGCCCAGCTCCCAGCCCCGGATCACGTCGCTGTCCTGGGTCTTAGCGGTCACCAGTATGACCGGCATCTCCTGGGTCTCGGCATTGCCTCGTATCCGCTTGAGGACCTCCCACCCGTCGACGCCCGGCATCATTATGTCGAGCACCACCAGGTCGAGCACGTCGGATTCGAGCACGTCCAGCGCCTGCTCACCGGACGTCGCCTCGACAACCGAGTAGTTGTTGAGCTTGAGGTTGACGTTGATGAGCTTGACCATGGTGGGATCGTCGTCCACCACTAGGATCTTTCTCTTGGCCACTTGGCGCTCCTATTGCTCTTAGCCGCGCTACCAGACCATTATACATTCGCACCGCAAGGCCCTGAAGACCGGCGCCTCTACTCGCCCGCGGCTCCGGGCAGGACGCTCACGAAAGCCTTGTTGCCACGTCGGTAGTAGTGGATCGTCCCGTCCACCTTCGCGAACAGCGTGTAGTCCTTGCCCAGGCCTACGTTCTCGCCCGGCTTAATCCTGGTTCCCCGCTGCCTCACGATTATGTTGCCCCCGCGAACCTTCTGACCGCTGAACATCTTCGCGCCCAGGCGTTTCGACTCGCTGTCGCGTCCGTTCCTCGAGCTCCCGACGCCCTTCTTGCTGGACATCAATACCTCCGATCAGGCGCTCTCGGCGGCCGGGCTCGGAGCCTTCTCCGCGGCCTTTCGAGGCGCGCTCTTGCGCACTATTATATCTTCGATCTCCAGGCGGGTCAGCTCCTGCCGGTGCCCCTTCTTGCGGGCGTAGCCCTTCTTCGGCTTGTACTTGTAGACGATGAGCTTCTTGCTCCTGCCCTGCGCGACCACCTTAGCGGACACGCGCACCCTGGCGAGCTCCCTGGGGCTCACCATGACCTTCTCACCGTCGTTGTACAGGACGACGTCCTCGAAGTTGTGCTTCTTGCCCTCTTCCACATCGAGCTTCTCCACGGTTATGACGTCGCCGGGCGCGACCCGGTACTGCTTAGATCCCGTCCTTATCACTGCATACAATTCACTCGTCTCCCGGTCTGATTGATTTAAGCATTATACACTACAGGCGCGCGCATTGGCTCGCCGGTTCATTTATCGTCGAATATCAGTCCCCTGCCTTCGCAGCGCGGACAGGTCCTGCCCATCGTGTCAGCCAGGCCCTCGGTCACGTTTTTCCTGGTCATCTCCACCAGCCCCAGACGCGACAGCGTGACGATCTGCGTCTTGGTCCTGTCCCGCTCCAGCTCGGACTCGAGCGTCTCCAGGACCTTGGTCCTGTTCTCGGGGACCTCCATGTCTATGAAGTCGATGACGATTATCCCGCCTATGTCCCTGAGCCGCAGCTGGTTCACAACCTCGACGGCCGCCTCCAGGTTGGTCTTGAGCACCGTGTCCTCGAGGCTCTTCTTGCCGGTGTACGAGCCGGTGTTGACGTCGATCGCGGTGAGGGCCTCGGCCTCGTCGATCACGATGTGGCCGCCGGAAGGCAATCCCACCTTCCTGCGCAGGGCGGCCTCGATCGCCTTGTCCACCCCGAACCGCGAGAACAGTGTCTCCTTCTCCTTGTAGTGCTGCACCCGGTCCAGCAGCTCCGGCGCGGAGCGGTTGAGGTAATCCCTTATGCGCCCGACCTCCGTCTTATTGTCGACGAACACCGTCTTGAAGTCGCGGGTGAGCGTGTCCCTGACCACCCTGACGGCCAGGTCCGGCTCGCCGTAGACGAGCTTGGGCGGCTTGGCATCGGCGATGTTCTTGCGAGTCTCCTCCCACTGCCTCACTAGGTAGTCCATGTCCCTCTGCAGGTCCTTCTTGCGCGCCTTGGCCGCGGCGGTCCTGATGATAGTGCTCCCCTCGGGAGGCTTGAGCTCCCTCTGCATGTTCTTCAGCCTGGTGCGCTCCCTGTCCGGCAGCCTGCGGCTGACCCCGGACCTCTTGGACTGCGGCATGTACACCATCAGGCGGCCCGGCAGGCTGATGTAGGTCGTGAGCCTCGCTCCTTTGCCCGACATCGGGTCCTTGGTGACCTGCACCACGATGGTGTCGCCGGCATTGAGAGCCTTGCCGATCTTGCGCGGCCGCACGTGCGAGCCATCCTCCATCAGGACCAGGTCCTGCAGGTAGAGAAGCGCGTTCTTGCCGACGCCGACGTCGACGAACGCGGCGCTCATCCCGGGCAGGACGCTGGTGATCCTGCCGACGTAGATGTTGCCGACTATCGAACGCCTGCGACTCTTCTCCAGGTAGACCTCGGCCACCCCGTCGTCCTCGAGCAGGGCGAGCCTGCACTTGCCCTTATCGCAGGTGACCACGAGCTCTTTCTTGACCTTCTTCAATATCTTACCCCCCGTGCTCCCCTCCCGGCGCCCGATCTCCCGGCGCCAGTATCCATCGGCGATATCAGTCTGTCCCCCCGTCGTGAGAAGAGACCCGTCCTGTTGACCTCGGCTTGCTGCCATACTTCGCGCCCTATCCCCGCCATGCCCGAGATAACCTCTACGACTTCCCAGGGCTTGATAGTGCCTGCTATGCCGTCGTCCACAGTCATCTTCAGCGAGATGCGGCCTTCTGTTTCGCCCACCACCTCGAGGCCGTGGACCCCGGCGCGGATATCGACCGTCCTGGTGCGCCGCGGTTGAACCCTCTGATACGGCAGCGTGCTCATCTCAGAGAATCTTTCCACCGCGTCTTCGAGTTCACCTCCGCCGACCGTCTCCGGAAAAGCCGCGGTGAAGACCGCGGTGTCGATGACTTTGCCCACCGGTTTCGCCTCCGGTCCCATCAGCCGGCACTTAGCCGGAGCAATCCCATCGGGCGTAGCTTTCCCCAGCAGGTCGCACGCCTCGGCCGCCGGAACGTACGAGGTGAGGTTGAAATCCACCAGCTCACAGTCGCTGGTCACCCCGATGGGCAGCGGCGGCGAGAGGGACACCTTCATGCGCGACATGTTGGTGCCCGCGTACTCCAGAGGCAGCCCGGCCCTGCGCGCCGAGATCATCAGCGTCCTGGCGTACTCGGAGTGCGACAGGTACCTGGCCTGCCCCTGCTTGGTGAACTGCACTCGAAGCCTCAGCGGGCTGTCGGCCGCGCACATCAGGAGTCACTCCCCTTCAGCACCGGCTGCACCGACAGGCCCTCGCAGACGCCACACTCGCTGCATTCGGCGACCCTGCAATCCGGGGTCGTGGTGGCCTCCATCGCCCGGGAAAGCTCGGCCTGCAGGAACTCCTTGTCCACGCCGAAGTCGAGATGGTCCCAGGGGAAGACCTCGTCCGGACGCCTCTGGCGGTAAAGGTAGTAGCCAGGGTCTATGCCTGAGTCGGCCGCCGCGCGCATCCACCTTTCAAAATCGAAGTGATCGGACCAGGAGTCGAAGCGTCCGCCTGCGGCCCAACAGTTCTCCACCATGCGCCCCAGCCGGCGGTCACCCCTGGCTAGCAGCCCTTCGACTGTGCTCATCTCGCGGTCGTGCCACGAGAGGTTCATGCTTCGCGCGCGCAGGGTCGCCTTGAGAATATCCTGCCTGTGCCTGATCTCATCGCCGGTTATCTGCGGGCACCACTGGAACGGGGTATGCGGCTTGGGGACGAATGTGGAGACGCTCACGTTGAACGAGGGAGGGGTCAACTTCTCGGCTTTCACCGCGTCCCTCAGGCGGAACACCAGCTTGGAGATCTCGGCGACGTCCTCGTCGGTCTCGGTGGGGAGGCCTATCATGAAATAGAGCTTTATCCGCCTGCGGCCAGCGCGGACAGCGCACATGACGGCGTCGACCATGTCGCCCTCACTTATCGGCTTGTTGATCACCAGACGCAGCCTCTGGCTTCCGGCCTCGGGCGCAAACGTCAGGCCGCCGCGGCCTCCGCGGTCCAGGCGCGAAGCGAGCTCCGCGGACATGGCGTCCATGCGCAGCGAAGGCAGCGACATGATCATGCGGCGGTGCTCGCAGACCTGCGCGACGCGCGAGGTCACGTCGACGATCCTCGAGTAGTCGGTCGAGGACAAAGAACACAGCGAGACTTCGTCATAGCCAGTCGACTGGGCCAGCTCATCGACCAGCTTGACCACCTCGCCCGCCGTCCTCTCGCGGACCGGCCTGTAGGTCATGCCGGCCTGGCAGAAACGACAGCCGCGGGTGCAGCCGCGGAAGAGCTCGACGTTGAGCCTGTCGTGTACGGCCTCGCAGAACGGGACCAGCGGATGGGTGGGGTAGAGCCAGTCGTCGAGGTCGACCAGGTTCTTGGTGACCTTACGGGCAGCTCCGCTCTGGGGGATCATTTCCTTCAGGGTTCCGTCGTCCGCGTACTCGGGCAGGTAGTCGTCAGGGCGGTAGACACCGCGGAGGCGTGAAGCCTCCTCCAGCAGCCTCGTCCTGCCCCAGCCTTGAGACTTCGCGCGCCCCACCATCTCGACCAGCAAGCCGATGACTTCCTCACCCTCCCCCAGGACGAAGAGGTCGAAGAAGGCCGCCAGGGGCTCGGGGTTCGTCACCCCGCATCCCCCTCCCACGACGATGGGACCGCTCGTCCTGTCAGAGGCGTGTAGCGGTAGACCGGCCAGGTCTATGAGGTTTAACACGTTTGTGAACGTGAGCTCGTGTGGGATCGAGATGCCGAAGATGTCGGCCGAGGCGACAGGCCGCTTGGTCTCCAGAGAGAAGAGGGGAATTCCCTCGCGCCGCATCTCGGCCTCCATGTCGAGCCAGGGAGCGTAGGCCCTCTCGGCGCTGGCGCCTTCGATGTCGTTCACGACCTCCGCCAGGATGGTTAGCCCCAGGTTGGACATGCCAATCTCGTAGACGTCGGGGTACGCAAAGACCACGGATGTCGATTCGGCCGGGATATCCGGCGAGTTCCACTCGCCTCCGAGATATCGGCTGGGCCTCTCCACGCGCAACAGCAGAGGCTGGAGCCTGTCGGCGAGGCTACCGGGATGTGTGCTATTCAAATCTTGTTCACCTTTACCGGTAATTATTAAAGCGTGGCGTTATGAGCCACGCAAAATTTCAATCTTGTTTAGATTATAGCAGCGACGACGCCGATTTTCCCGGACCTCAGCGGTTGCGCAGGAAGCTCGGTATGTCCACCGGCTCGACGTCGTGGACCACCCTGGAGGCCTTTCTCTCCTCCGGGGCCGGGGGCCGGTCACCCCTGGGGGGCCTGGCCCGCTCGGCGTCGCGGAAACCGGACGCCACCACCGTCACCTTGACGTGGTTATCCAGGTCAGTGTCTACGATCGCGCCGAAGATCATGTTCGCCTCGGGGTGTACCGCCTGCGCCACCACCTCGGCGACCTCGTTCACCTCATAGAGCGCAAGGTCCTGCCCCCCGGAGACGTTGAGCAGGACCCGGGTCGCCCCATCGATGCTGGACTCGAGCAACGGGCTGTCTATCGCGTTGATCGCGGCCTGCCTGGCTCGGTCCTCGCCGGTCGCGTGGCCGATTCCGATCAGGGCAGTTCCGGAGCCCTCCAGCACGTGCCTCACGTCGGCGAAGTCTACATTTATCTCGCCCTTCTCGGTCATGACCTCCGTGATGGCCTGGACGCCTTGCCGCAGCACGTCGTCCGCAAGCTTGAAGGCCTCCACCACTGGTATGTTGTCGGCGACCTCCAGCAGCCTGTCGTTGGGCACGACTATCAGGGTGTCGACGTTCTCGCGCAGCCTCTCTATGCCCTCCGACGCCTGGTTGGCGCGTTTTTTCCCCTCGAATGAGAAAGGTCTGGTGACCACTCCCACCGTCAGGGCTCCAGCCTCCATCGCCAACCTGGCGACAACCGGCGCCGCCCCCGTCCCGGTGCCGCCGCCCTTGCCGGCGGTGACGAAGACCAGGTCTGCCCCGCGAAGCGCCTCCTTGATCTCGTCAGCGCTATCCTCGGCGGCCTCTTCGCCGATCCCGGGGTCGTTTCCCGCGCCAAGCCCCTGTGTCATCTCCCGGCCGATGGTGATCCGCAGGTCGGCCTGGCAGCCCCGGAGCGCCTGAGCGTCCGTGTTCAGCCCGATGAACTCGACGTTGTGGAGCCCGGACTCGATCATGCGGTTGACAGCGTTGTTGCCGCCCCCGCCAACGCCTATCACCTTGATAACTGCTATGAAAGGCCTGGGGCCTCCAGCCATGTCTGAACCACTCCCAACGTGTCGAAGGCAGCTTGAAGGACTGCCGAATCCTATCAGAGAGATCGATCTCGCGGCAAGATTCCTTCGGTGGCAGTGCCAAGCAAACCTCGCCTCGCAAAGACCGAAGCGGCCACCGCCATCCCGGACGCGGACTCCCTGGATAAAGCCCCTAAAGCAGCGAGCCGAGCTCCTGTCTGGAGGCTCGACCCCTGGTTCATCAAACCCTGAAGTAGGGTCTAAACTATATATCTAAGGTTTACCTGTTACGCAGGAATGGCGGGATGGTGATGTCCTCTTCCTCGAAGATGGTCTTGCCGGGACGCTCCCTCTCCCGCGTGGGACGCTCCCGCTCCCTGGGAGCCTCGCGCTGCTCGCCTTCCTCATCGCTCTCGATCCTGCGCCTGGTAGTCCTGGCCGGCCTGGCGAACCCGAGACGCCCAGGCTCGATGCCTGAGGCTATAACCGTCACCTTGACCTTGTCGCTCAGGACGGGGTCGATTATAACGCCGAATATCTCCTCGGCATCGGGATCGCAGGCGCCGCGGATTATCTCAGCGGCGTCGCGAGCCTCCTGCAGGCTCATGTCGGAGCCGCCGGTGACGTTGACCACGGTCCCCTGCGCGCCGTCGATCGAGGACTCGAGCAGCGGGCTCGAAACGGCGTTCTCTGCGGCCTTTATCGCGCGGTCCTCGCCGGAGGCCTCGCCCACGCCCAGCAGCGCCGAACCCGGGATCGAGAGGATCTTCTTCACGTCGGCGAAGTCGAGGTTGATGAGGCCGGGGATGTTGATGAGGTCGGTGATGCCCTGCACGCCGTAGCGTAGCACCTCGTCGGCCTTCTTGAACGCGTCCTCGATGCTTATGCGGGCATCCGTCAGCTCGAAGAGCTTGTCGTTGGGGATGATTATGAGGGTGTCGACCTTGTCCTGCAGCGACTCCACTCCCTCTTCGGCCTGCCTCCGCCTGTGCGAGCCCTCAAAATCGAAGGGCTTGGTCACGACTCCGATGGTCAGCGCGCCGATCTCCTTGGCGATCTCCGCAACCACCGGGGCCGCGCCGGTCCCGGTGCCGCCGCCCTCGCCCGCGGTGATGAACACCATGTCGCTCCCCTTGAGCGCCTCTTTGATCTCGTCGCGGTGCTCCTCGGCGGACTCGGCGCCGATGTCAGGCTGGTTGCCGGTCCCCAGGAAGTGCGTCAGCTCTTCGCCGATGGATATCTTTACGTCCGCGTCGCAGGCTAGCAGGTCCTGGGCGTCGGTGTTGATGGCGATGAAGTCAACGCCGGTCATGCCGTCCCTTATCATACGGTTAATGGCGTTGTTGCCCCCTCCGCCTACACCGACGACCTTGATAACCGCAAAAAACTGTTTCAGGTCCTCTGGCATGACTACTTCCTTTCCCCTTCTTCCGAAAGCGCGACCCATTCATGAATCGCGCCTCATCCGCTCTTCGCGGCGCCTCCACCTTCGCTGACCGGTCTGCTTGAATGATGAAGTGAGAGTATCGTTATCAGTTAATCACTGTTTACTACAGATATATCTTAACCTTAGTTTAGGCTTCAGTATAGAGCCTGTTCTGACCTCGTGCAAGTGGGGCTCCTCACTGTGGTTTTATCACTGGTGAATCGGGTACCCTCACGTCTATGTAGGCTATCTTCCGCTTGTTGTTGTTGACGTCGGTCGCGACCGCCTGGAGCACCTCGTTCTTCTGCTTCATCTTGCTCGCGCTACCATATACCACGTTGTATCCGGACCTGGCTACGAACACCTGTCCCCTGCCGTCAAACGGGTTCCCCATCAGCAGCATGGCGCGCATCTCTGCGGGCATCCCCGCCAGCACGTCGATGCACTCGGATATCTTTTTGTCGCCCACCTTCGAGCCTGCCAGCGGCTGCGGGACCTTGCCGCCGTATACCCTCGGGAGCTCCTTGAACTGGTCAGGCGCGACCTTCTCTATGACCAGTCCATCAGCGCCGACCAGGTAAGCCGACGTGCCGAAATCGAGCATGGCTATGGGGGTGCGCTCCACAATCTCTATGTTGACCGTGTGTGGCAGATGCCTCTGCACTCGCGCGTCCTTCACCCAGGGGTCGCTTTCCATCAGCTTGGCGATGCGGCCGACCGGGAGGGTCACCAGGTTACTGTAGCCCTGTACGCCGCTCAGCTGCTTCAAGCGCTCGGTGGGGATGTCTTTGTTCCCCTTGAAATTGACTTCCTTGATCTTGAAGGCGCTGGTGAAGAACACCAGGAAGGTAATCACACAGGCGGCTCCCACCACCAGGAAGGCCACCGCCCAGAGCAGCCGCTTCATGGCGCGCCGCCAGTCGCGGACCGCTGGCACGCGTCTCGAGTCCGGGATGCGTTTCAGCCTTTTCAAGGAGGTATCACCCCGGGAGGTCTATCTTCAGCCTCGCCCCGTCGAGTAGCATTGCAACCACCTGGTTGAAGGTCATGCCGATGGCGCCAGCCGCCTTGGGCACCAGGCTGGTCGCGGTCATTCCGGGAATCGTGTTGACCTCAAGGATGTAGAGCTTATTCGTAGACTCCTCGAGCATAAGGTCGACCCTGGATATCCCCTCGCACCTCAGACACTTGAACGACTCCAGGGCGAGCCTGCTCGCCTCGACGGTGAGCTCAGGATCGAGCTTCGCGGGAACCTCGTACTCGCTTCGGCCCGGCCGGTACTTGGCGTCGTAATCGTAGAACCCGTCGGTCGTCTTGATCTCCAGGACGGGCAGGACCAGCGGCCTGGTGCCCAGCACCCCCACTGTAAACAGTCGGCCGTCCACGAAGCGCTCCACCAGCGCCCGCTCGTCGAGCTCGAGCGCCGCCTCCAGCGTCGCGGCCATGTCGGCGGCGGAGTCCACCCGGACCACCCCTATGCTGCTTCCTTCAGAGGCGGGTTTCACCATCACGGGGTAACCGAGCTCTTCGCTGATGGTGTCGACGTCGGCCTGCGTGTACCCACGCTCGATGACATCATCCTCTATGACCGGCAGCCCGTGAAAGGCGATGATATCCTTGGTGATGATCTTGTCGATGGTCATCGCGCTTGCCAGCACGCCGCACCCGGTGTAGGGGATGCGCATAACCTCCAGCGTTCCCTGGACCGTTCCGTCCTCCCCGCCCCTCCCGTGCAGCGCCATGAAGGCGGCCTGGGGGGCGGCGGCCTCGAGTTTGCGGGCGAGGTGAGGGTCCACGTCGACCTCGACGACTTCGTGGCCCAGCTCGCGCAGCGCGGCCGCGATCGCTCCACCCGTCTCCAACGACACTTCCCTCTCGGCGCTCATCCCACCCATCAGCACGGCTACTCTCATCTTCTAGCTCTCCTTAAAGCCGATAAGTCGCACCTCGGGCTCCAGCCGCACCCCGAAGGCATCGTCCACTTCCCTGGCCATAAGATCGATCAGTGCCTTGATGTCGGCGGACGTCGCCGTGCCGTTGTTTATTATGAAGTTGGCGTGAACGTCCGACACCGCCGCGCCCCCGACAGAGGCGCCTTTCAACCCGCACTGGTCCAGCAGCCTGCCGGCCGCCTCGCCCGGCGGGTTCTTGAACACCGACCCGGCGGTCGCGGTGCCCTGCGGCTGGGACCCTTCGCGCCGCGAGCGCACCTCATCCATGCGGCTCCTTACCGAGGCGGAGTCCTCCGGGTGCAGGTCGAAGCGGGCGGCCGCAACGATCAGGCCGTCCGCCAACAGCGCCGTCCTGTAGACATCTTCGAACTCCTCCACGGTCAAGATTCCTCCACTACGGTCCACGGCCTCGACCGACACCAGGCTCGCGGCGATACTGCCGGCGAAGGTCCCGGCGTTGGTCATGACGGCCCCGCCCACAGTGCCGGGTATTCCGACCGCGAACTCCAGGCCGGAGAGCGAGGATCGCAAAGCCTTCGACACTGCGGCCCCCAGCAGGGCTCCGGCTCCAACGGCGATCGCGTGGCCGTCCACCTCGACCGTCGCCATCTGGTTCTTCAGCCTCATGACGGCTCCGCTGAACCCGGAGTCGGCGACCAGCACGTTCGAGCCGTTGCCCAGCACCAGCAGAGGGACACCGGTATCGTGAAGAGCCCTCACCGAATCTATCAGGGACCCTGGTGTGTTGACTGTGATGAGATAACGCGCCTCACCCCCCGTCCGCCAGGAGGTGAGGCCTGCCAGCGGGACGTTCTCCTCCACCGACGCGCCGGTCACGCGCCGCAGTACAGCTCCCGCCTCTCGCGCCCGCGCAGCCACGTCAACCTTCGCTGCCGAGCAGGTCGAGGATCTCCCGCCCGCACTGTGTCACGTCGCCCGCGCCCATGGTGATGACCACGTCGCCCGGCTCCAGCAGCCCGACCACCCCGCGAGCGAGGTCGGCCCGCGACTCGAAGTAGGCGACCTGCATGTCGGGGTCGTGCTCGAGGATGCTGTCGGCTACGAGCTTTCCGGTGACGCCCGGCTCGGGATCCTCGCCCGCGCCATATACGTCCGCGACCACCACCAGGCCCGCGCCGTCGAAGGACTCGCCGAACTGTTCACTGAGCAGCCGCGTCCTGGTGTAGCGGTGCGGCTGGAAGACGGCCACCACGCGCTTCGCCTCCAGGTTGGTCGCGATCTCCATCACCGCTTTTACCTCGGTTGGGTGATGAGCGTAGTCGTCAATGACCCGGATGCCGCCGTGCTCGCCGACCTCCTCGAACCTCCTGCGCACCCCGGGGCAGTTCTCGATGCCGCTGGCGATGCAGTCCAGCGGCAGGTCCAGCTCGCAGCCGACGGCGATCGCGCCGAGTGCATTATAGGCGTTGTGGACTCCGGGAAGGCTCGTCCTCATGAGCGCGATCTCACCGTCGGGCACGGACACCGAGAACGACATGCCAGCGGCGTCGCGCTCCACCACCTCGAACACGTAGTCGTTGCCGGAGTTTTTCCCGTAGAACACCACCCTGCCTCCCGAGCGGCGATAGTCGCTGCCCACCTCCAGCGCCCGGGGGTCGTCGCCGCATATAGCGGCGAAGCCGTCCAGGGGTATGACCTCGAGGAACTTCCTGAACACGTCGGCGGTGTGCTCGGGGCTGTCGAAGTAGTCGAGGTGGTCCCAGTCTATGTTGGTGAGCACCACCACCTCGGGGCGCAGGTAGAGTAGCGAACCGTCGCTCTCGTCAGCCTCCGCCACCAGGAACTCTCCGCTGCCATAATGCGCGTTGCTGCCGGTCTCGTTCAACTCTCCACCGATGAGGTAGGAGGAATCGGCCCCGCAGCCTCCCAGCATGCATGTCACCAGTGAGGAGGTGGTGGTCTTGCCGTGGGTGCCGGCGACGGCTATCCCCCGCCGGGTCTCCATGATGGCGGCCAGCATCTGGGCCCTGGATATCACCGGAAGGCCCCTGCGCTCCGCCTCGATTATCTCGGGGTTGTCGCTGCGGATGGCGGATGACCGCACCACTACCTCGCACGCGCCCACGTTCCCGGCCCGGTGGCCGATCCCCACCGAGGCGCCCAGGTCGCGCAGGCGGCGCACATAAGATGACTCTTTCAGGTCGGATCCTTCGACCTTGTAACCCATCTGGAGCAGAACGGTCGCAATGGCGCTCATGCCCGCTCCGCCCGCGCCGACGAAGTGCACTGTCGATCCGCCGGTTAGCTCGTCGAGGCTGAATCTGCCGTGATGCTCCAACTCTTTATCGTTCATCTAATGTCAATTCTTCCAGCAGTCGCGCTATCCCTTTGGTCGCGCCGGCGCCGCGTGCGCTTCTCGCCGCTTCCTTCATGACCGCAAGCTCATCTTCGTCGTCAAGCAGCGCGATGGCGAACGAGACGGCCTCCGCCGCCGAGCCCCCGGCCTGCGGTATCACCACCACCGCGCCGGTCTCCGCCAGGGCGCGCGCGTTCTTCTCCTGGTGCCCTCCAGTGGCGTGCGGGTAAGGCACCAGGACCGAGGGGAGCATCGCCGCGGTCAACTCCGCCACAGTCCCCGCTCCCGCCCGTGAAACCGCCAAGTCCGCCACGGCGAAGGCGAGGTCCATCCTCTCGCTGTAGGGCAGTGCCGCATACAGCAACCGTCCCGCCGTAGCCACCGCCTCCGCCTCGGACCTCTCCTGGAGATCGAAATTTTTTCTGCCGGTCATGTGAAGCACCTGGATGTCCGCCCGTCCCGCCAGGGCCGGCAGAATGGCCCACAGCGCCTCGTTGACGGCCTGAGCGCCCTGGCTCCCGCCGAAGACCAGCAGCGTCCTTCGCCCCTTCTCGAGGCCGAAAGTCTCGATCGCTTCATCCGCCGCCGCGCGCTTCGCTCCATCTCCGGCCAGTGCCTCTATCTCTGCGCGCACAGGCACACCGGTCACGACGACGTTCGCCCTGGGGCTGAGCCGCGCGGCGGTCTCCTGGTGGGCGACTGCCACCGCTCTGGCGCGCCGGGCTAACAACCTGGTCACCCAGCCGGGCTCGTAGTTCATCTCCAGCAGCAGCAGCGGGACGCCTGACAGCACCGCTGTCAGGCAGGCCGTCGCCGCGGCATAGCCTCCGGTGCCCAGCACGCGGTCCGGCTGGAGCTCCTTGAAGAGACGCCGGCATCGCAGCGTCGAGTGCGCGAACATCAACAGTGCTTTACTTGCTTTGAGTGGGCTCTTGCCGACCAGGCCCGCCACCTGCAGGCCCTCGAAGTGGATGCCGGCGGCCCGGGCAGCGTCGGCCTCCGGCCCACCGGCCGATCCCACGAAGGTGACGGTCGAGGCCGGGTCGCTCTCTTTGATGTATTCGGCGACGGCGATCGCCGGGTAGACGTGGCCACCGGTGCCGCCTCCGGTCACGACCAGTCGCAAGCGCTCACCCCCGCGCCCTGCTCTGCGCCGCGATGTTGAGGAGGATGCCGATGCAGGCAAGGCAGATGCAGAGGCTCGATCCTCCGCTGGAGACCAGCGGCAGCGGCACCCCGGTGATGGGGAGCAGGCCCGTCACCCCGCCCATGTTCACCACCGCCTGTATGACGATCAGCCCGGTGATCCCGGCGGCCAGCAGCCTGCCGAGCTCGTCAGGCGCGGCCCTGGCGATCCTCATCCCGGCGTAGGCGAGCAGCCCCATCATGCAGATCACGGATATCGTGCCAGCCAGGCCGAGCTCCTCGCCAATTATGGCGAAGATGAAATCGGTGTGCGCGTTGGGCAGGTAGAGGAACTTCTGCCTGCTCATGCCCAGCCCCAGGCCTTTGATATTTCCGGTGCCCAGAGCGATGTAAGACTGTATAACGTGGTAGCCATATCCCTTGGGGCTCTTCCAGGGATTGATGAACGAGAACAGCCTGGCGCGCCGATACGGCGCCGACAGCGCGAAGAACAGCGCCCCCGCCGTCCCCGCGGCGCCCAGCGCCAGCAGGTGTGACGACTTGCTCCTCGCCGCGGTCAGCACCAGCATGATCGAGATGAGCAGGACCAGGCAGCTGCCGAGGTCCGGCTGTGCAAGCATCAGCCCCGCGTCGATAACGGCGAACAGCACCACCGGTATCAGGAGGTGCTTGAGCTCCTTCACCTTCTCGCCCTTCATCGACAAGGCGTACGCGGCAAAGACGATCAAGGCGAACTTGGCGATCTCTGTCGGCTGGATGTTTAGCGGTCCTACGACCAGCCACCGCCTGGCCCCGTACGCCTCGGTCCCCATCGCCAGCACCAGCGCCAGGAGCCCCATGGAAAGCAGCACGCCGATCCAGGAGACCTTGCCCAGCTTGTGGTAGTCGAACTTGGCGAAGAAGAACATCAGCAGAAGCCCGAGCGCGGCCCACCCGCACTGCTCGAGGAACGTGCGGTACCCGCTGCCGATCAAGTTCTGGCTCACAACGGAGCCCGCCGAGAAGACCATCACCAGCCCGAGCAGGAGCAGCGCAGCGGTCGGTATCAACACCAGGTAAGCGAGAGGGGTGCGGTTGATCAGAGCGCGCGACTGCGCCGCCGCGGGCTTCTGGGCGCGTGCCCTGGAGGCGGACCTGCGCCTGGCTCTCTGCGCCGGCGTCTCATCGACTCGCGACGCACTTCCGCGCGAGCCGCGTCCGTTGCCAGCGGGCTCGGCCTTCGAACGCGTGCCGCCCGCCCTGGAGCCGCGCCTGTTCGGCCCGGAACTCCCGGTGACCCTCCTGGGGCCCGTTGCGTGGCCCTGCCGCGGCGGCGTCCTCCTGGGCGCCGGCTGCCTCGCGGCGTTATTCGATGCGGGCATCGCTTCCACCCCCGGCCAGCCTGCCCACGGACGCCTTGAACGACCTTCCCCGGTCCTGGTAATCCTCATACATGTCGAAGGACGCACAAGCGGGCGTGAAGAGAACACTCGCTTCCGGCGATGCCATCTGGAATGCCTTCGACACGGATTCGTCCATGTCCGCCGTCCGCACCATTCGCCCGTTCGCTTTTTCCGGGCAGACCTCGAGCACCGCGTCTGCGATCTCGGGCGCGCTCTCGCCCATCAGGACCAGCCCGATCATGGTGCCATCATCGAGTCTCTCGCAGAGCGCTACCGCCAGCTCCGAGAAATCGAGTCCCTTGTTCCGGCCGCCCATGATTGCCACGAACGGCCTGTCGAACGACCTCACCGCGTGCAGCGTGGCGTGAGGGTTGGTGGCCTTGGAGTCGTTGAAGAACTCCACGCCGCGCACCGCGCCCGCCGGCTCGCAGCGGTGCTCCAACCCCTCGAAGGACGAGGCCTTGAGTGCCACGTCGGCGCGATCCCGCCCCAGGGCCAGCGATGCTGCGGCCGCCGCCATCACGTTGTCCACGTTGTGGGCGCCCGCGAGCTTCAGTACGGTGGAGTCCATCAGCGGGCCCGCCTCCAGTGGCGGCGCGGTGGTGATGGTCGTTCCGTCCAGGTAGATGCCCGTCCCGGGAGCAGGCTTCCTTCCGAAGCCGATAGTCTTTCCCCGCGCCCGGGACGCCAGGCTCACGCAGAACTCGTCATCCGCGTTGAACACCAGGAAATCATCGGCCGACATGTTCTCGATCAAGCGGGCCTTGGCCGCGGCGTAGTCCTCCATGCCCGCATGCCAGTCGAAGTGGTCGGGCGCGAGGTTGAGTATGACGGCGACCCTGGCGTTGAACTCCTCGATGTTGGCCAGCTGGAAGCTCGAGACCTCGCAGACCAGCACGTCCTGTCGATCGGCCTCGCCATAGAGGCTCACCAGCGGGGTACCGATGTTTCCACACGCCAGCGCCCTGTGGCCGGGCATGTCGAGCATCTCGGCTATCAAGCCGGTGGTCGTGGTCTTGCCGTTGGTGCCGGTCACCGCCACGATGGTCGAGCCCTCCAGCAGCTGGAAGCCGAGCTCCAGCTCGCTGATGACCTTGATGCCCGCCTCCCTGGCGGCCTGAAGCACGGCCGCGCCATCGGGAACGCCAGGGCTCGTCACAACCAGCTGGTAGGAATCGATATCGTCGGGGACCCCCGTGGCGAGCCGAACTTCGACGCCGACCTCGGCAAGCGCGCTAGCCGCACCCGCATGCGTTGGAGCCCTCGCGCTGTCGACCAGGACTGTCCGGGCGCCCAGACCGGCCAGCACCCCGGCCGCGGCCTCTCCGCTCGAGCCCAGCCCGACAACGAGCACCCGGCTGCCGTCGACATCGATCATGATGGGACCCTGCCGACAAAGTCGACGTAGAATATCGCGAAGCCCACCAGCACGAAGAAGCCGCAGAGGATCCACAGCCTCACCATGACGGTGAACTCCGACCACCCGCCAAGCTCGAAGTGGTGATGTATCGGGGCCATCCGGAACACACGTTTACCCCCGGTCATCTTGAAGACGCCCACCTGTATCGCTACCGACAACGCCTCCAGGACGAAAAGCCCACCCAGGATCAGCAGCAGGAGCTGTGTCCGCGTCATCAGCGCGATGGCGGCCATCACGCCGCCCAGTGCGAGAGAGCCCGTGTCTCCCATGAATATCTTCGCCGGCGCGGCGTTCCACCACAGGAAGCCCACGCACGCGCCCAGCACCGCCCCGGATATGATGGCGATGTCCAGCGCCGGGGCCCCACTGAACGGGTAGAACCTGGGGTGCTGAGAGAGTGGATGCCGGAACATGGTAAAGGCAATCAGAAGGTAAGCGGCCATCACCATCACCATCGAGCCGCTGGCCAGCCCGTCCAGCCCATCGGTGAGGTTCACCGCGTTGGAGGACCCGATGATCATGATGAAGACCCAGATGAAGAAGAATACCCCCAGGCTCACTGCGGTGCCCCCCAGGAAGCTGAACTGCTTGGGGAGCGCCGGGTGCCCGGGGCTGGCCAGCCTAGTGGCCAGGAGCGTGAACGCCAGCGCAATCGCGACCTGACCGATGACCTTGTATCTCGCCTTCAGGCCCAGCGAGCGCTTCTTCCTGATCTGTATGAAGTCGTCCGCGAAACCGAGCAGTCCGCAGGCGACCATCGTGCCCAGTACGATGAGACCTTCGGGCGTCCACTTCGAGAAGGCCATATAGGCGACGACCGTTCCCAGGACGATGAGTATGCCGCCCATCGTAGGCGTCCCCTTTTTGACGAAGTGGGCGTGCGGCCCGTCCTCGCGGACTACCTGACCGTACTCCCTCTTCCGCAGAAACCTGATGAGCAGAGGTGTCAGCAAGACACAGATGGCTCCGGCGACAAGGGCGGCCCCGAGGACCCTATACATCCTCCACCAGCCTGCCCCTTGCAAAGGTCGCCGACGCTAGCTCGTCCGAGAGCGACTCCAGATTTGCCACTCGCGAGGCTTTAACCAGCACAATGTCGCCGGGCTCCAGTATCAGCCCGAGGAGGTCCAGCGCCTCGTTGGAGTCGTCGCACCTGAAAGTGCTGCCCCTGGGGAGCCCAGCCTCGCCGGCCCCGCTGGCGATATCTCGCGCCTTGCGCCCTACCGCGATGAGGATGTCGACTCCGCTCCCGGCCGCCTGCCGGCCGGCCTCGCGGTGGAACTGCCGGCTGGAGGGACCGAGCTCCGCCATGCTGCCGAGCACGGCGATCTTGCGTCTTCCGTTCCCCGCCTCGCACAGCGTCTCGAGGGCGGCTCTCATCGACTGGGGGTTGGCGTTGTAGGCGTCGTTAATGACGATGTAGTCGCCGGAACACTCCAGGCGCTCGGTGCGCCAGCGCGAGAGGCTGGAACGCTCCAGCCCATCCTTGATGGAGGCAGGATCCGAGCACAGCAAGTGCGCGCAAGCTGCGGCAGCCACTGCGTTGTCCACCTGGTGCCTGCCCACCGCGGGCAGCGACACGTCGATCGCGAAGCCCGGCCCACTGAGCAGGAACGATGCCCTGGCCTGCTCGTCGAGCTCGACCTTCTCCGCCCTGTATGCGGCTCCCCTGCCCTTGCCGAACCTGATCACCTTTGCGGAGGTGACGCGCGCTATCGCCGGAGTCCAGGGATCGACGCCGTTGAGGACCAGGTGCCCTTCAGGGGGAAGGCAACGCGCCAGCTCACCCTTGGTGGAGGCGACCTCATCGACAGTCTTGAACAGCTCGAGATGTCCCGGCCCTATGTTGGTGATGATGCCGGCGTCAGGCCGCGCGATCGCGCAAAGGCGCTCGATGTCCCCCTGCCGGCGCGCCCCCATCTCCACGATGAGAACCCGGTCCCTCGGCCTCGCCTTGAATATCGTGAGCGGCAGCCCGATCTCGTTGTTGAAGCTGCCCTGCGCCGCGCAGACCCGCCTGTCGCGCGACAGTATCGACGTCAGGAAGTCCTTGGTGGATGTCTTTCCGGTGGTCCCGGTTATGCCCACCACCGTGATGTCCAGACCTGAGCGCACCATCATCGCGAGGTCGCCCAGGGCGCGCAACGTGTCGTGTACAATCACCAGCGGGAAGCCGGGGTCGCTTTCGCGGAACCGGCGAGCGAGCGAGTTGCGCGACGAGACCACCGCAGCCTTCGCCCCGGCGTCACGCGCGTCCTCGAGGAACGCGTGGCCATCGAAGCTCGGCCCGGCGAGAGCGAAGAAGAGCTCGCCGCCGACAATGTCGCGTGTGTCGGTCCCCACTCGGGCGACCGCTAAGCGCTCGACGTTTCCAGCAAGCGTACCGCCCGTAGCTTCAGCCACGCGCTCAAGGCTCACACTGCGCACCGGCCACCTCCTGAAGGCATTCGCGAAGGACCTCATGATCGTCAAATGGGATTACCCGGTCAGAAAAGATTTGGCCGCTTTCATGGCCTTTTCCTGCAATTACCACCAGGTCGCCGGCACCTGCCTCGGCTACTGCACGGCATATCGCCGACCGGCGGTCCACCACGGTCAGGTAACGGCTCTCTGGGAACTCGCCCCGGACCCCCTCAAGGACCATCTCGATGATCGCCTCCGGCTCCTCGCTGCGGGGGTTGTCGGAGGTGATGATGCACAGGTCGGACAGCTCTGCCGCCACCCGTCCCATCAGAGGGCGCTTGGAGCGGTCCCTGTCGCCGCCGCATCCGACCACGATGATGACGCGGCCTCGGGTGACCTCCCTGCAGGCCTCGAGAACGTTTTGAACGCCGTCGGGGGTGTGGGCGTAGTCGACCAGCGCTGTGAACGGCTGACCGCAGTCGATGTTCTCGAACCTGCCGGGCACCCCAACAAGGGACTGGAGCCCCTCCACGATGCTCTCGCCGTCGATGTTGGCCTCGAGAGCGACGGCCGCCGCCGCCAGACAGTTGTAGACATTGAACTTGCCCTGCAGCCTGGTGGCGAGCTCCATAGTCCCGCCGGCGTGCACTATCTTGAACCTGTTCCCAGAGGCGGAGATAACCATGTCGGTGGCCCTGACGTCAGCGCCGTGATTTATGCCGAAGGACCGCACGGGGAGCGAGGTCTCGCGTATCAGCCTCTCCCCGAACGGGTCGTCGGCGTTCACCACCGCTCTCCGTCCCCGCCCGAAGTCATCGCCCTCGAAGAGGCGGCGCTTCGCCCCGAAGTACTCGTCGATTGACAGGTGGAAGTCGAGGTGGTCCTGGGTGAGGTTGGTAAAGGCCACGATCGCGAACTTGCAACCGCTCACCCGGTGCAGCTCGAGCGCGTGCGAGGAGACCTCCATCACCGCGGCGGTCACCCCCTCGTCGACCATCCTCCTCAGCAGCTTCTGCAGGTCGAGCGACTCGGGGGTTGTGCGGGTGACGGGCTCGACGGCGTCACCTACGTGGTTCTCCACGGTCCCGATCAGCCCTGGCACCTCTCCCGCCACGCGGAAGATGTTCTCTACCAGAAAACCCGTGGTGGTCTTGCCGTTGGTGCCGGTCACACCGACCAGCTTCAAGTCGGAAGACGGCTGGCGGTAGAAGACCGATGCGCATCTGGCCAGCGCGAGCCTGGTGTCGGGCACCCTCACCAGCACTACTTCCTCGGGAAGCTCGGCGTCCGGTTGCCGCTCCACCACGATGACTGCGGCACCCGCCGCCGCCGCCCTGGCCGCGTAGAGGTGCCCGTCCGTCACCAGCCCTTTAATGCAGAAAAACGCGTCGCCTTCGCAGACCACGCGGCTGTCGTACGCTAGCCCACCGACGTCAATGTCGTCGGCGCCCATCACCTTCTTCTCGTCAATCGTGGCCAGTAGTCCTCTTAGCTGCATGTTGATACCTCGTAGCTTGCTCGCGGCCTGCCCGTCCATGGCTTCTTGTAGATGAGGGCCTGGCCAAAGTCAAGTATCGGCGCTCGTCTCTGTGCACCCCGCATCGAAGGAGTTCAATCGCTAGTCGGGCTGTCTCCACCATTGGTGTTGCCTCCCTGTGCGCCGGCCGGCATCCCCCATGATGGCGGGATCTTCAGATGCTGAAGGCTGTAGCTCATTATGTCGTGGAAGGTCGGGGCGGCGGTGTCGCCTCCCCAGATCGGCGTCGGCTCGTCGAGCACCACCATGCACACGATACGCGGGCGCTCGGCAGGGGCGAAACCGACGAAGGTCGCCATGTAGGTGCCCGAGTAGCCGGCACCACCCTTCTCGGGCTTCTCCGCGGTGCCGGTCTTGCCGGCCACTCTGTAATAGTTGACCGCGGCTTTTGGTCCGGTGCCGGTGGGTGAGAGGACCTGCTCCATTATTCCGGTCATCTTCGTGCAGGTGTCCTTGGTAAGTATCTCCTCGCCGAGGCCGCCCAGGCCCATGTCCTTCACCGCGGTGCCCTCAACCTTCGCCTTGAGGAAGTGCGGGCAGATCTTCCGCCCCCCGTTGGCCACGGTGCCGGCAACGCAGGCCAGCTGCAGCGGGGTTATCGAAACTCCCTGCCCGATGCTTATGGTCGCGCAACTGGTGCCTGTCCAGGCCGACAGCGACGGCAGGAGGCCCCCGACCTCTCCGGGGAAGTCCACCCCGGTCTTGTGGCCAACCCCGAATCGGTTCAGGTACTCGTCCAGTCGCTTGGAGCCCAGGGCCTGTGAGACCTGGATGGTACCGACGTTGGACGACTGGCTGATTATCTGGGAGAAGGTGAGCTTCCTGGTCGGCAGCGGCTCGGCGTCCTTGAAGGTACTGTCAGCCACCTTCAACTGGGACTGCACGTTTATGACGGTGTCGGGATTAACCACGCCTTCCTGGAGCGCGGCCACCGCCGTCACTATCTTCATCGCGGAGCCGGGCTCGTAGACGTCGGTTATCGCGCGGTTGCGCATGGCATCCGGGTCGATCTTGTCACGGTTGTTGGGGTCGAAGGTAGGCGAGCTAGCCATGGCCAGGATATCGCCGGTGTTGCAGTCCATCACCACGGCCGTGCCCGCCTTGGCGCTGTACGCGTCCACCGCGGTCGCCAGCGAGTCCTCGACGCTCGCCTGGATGTCCTTGTCCAGGGTGAGCTGAAGGTCCGTGCCGTCGACCTCCTGGACCTGCTTCTTCTCACTGCCCGGGATGGGATTGCCGGCAGCGTCTTTCTCCAGGACCACCTCGCCCGGCTTGCCGCCCAACAGATCGTTGTAGTACATCTCCAGGCCGGCCTGCCCCTTGTTGTCGATGTCCACAACGCCCAGGACCTGCGAGGCGAGCTTGCCCAGCGGGTAGAACCGCTTGCTCTCGTCGACGAAGCCGATCCCGGGGAGCTTCATCTTCTTGATGCGGTCGGCGATGGTCTTGTCCAGCTTGCGCTCGAGGTAGACGAACCCACTTTTCTCCGAGAGCTTCTTCTCCAAGTCAGCAGGGTCTTCTCCGAGCACGGGGGCGAGCTTCGAAGCCACGGCCTTCTTGTTCTTGACGAGGTAGGGTGTGGCATAGACGGTCGAGCAGTCCTCGCTTATAGCCAGGATCTCTCCCTCGCGGTCCGTGATGCTTCCACGGCGGGGCGCGACCTTGATGTCGACGTCACGCTGCTGGGCGGCGAGCTTCTTGTAGTGGGCGGCTTCGAGGCCCTGGATGATGACAAGCTTGCCGGCGATAATCGCAAGCGCCGCCAGCAGGACCACGGTCACCACGGTCAGCCGCTTGTCGCCTGCTTTGCGCCGCGCCATCTGGCCACCTATCTCCTGCTCAGGGTGCCGCCGGGCCCCTTGACGATCGAGGCCTGCGTCTTGCCTTGGTCTTTCTGCTGAGCCGGCTTCTGCGCCGGGACAAACGGGCAGAGGGTCTGCTCGAACGTGCTGGCGCAGACCATCTTTCCGCTGGGATCCTTCGCGTACTTGAGGTAGATGACCCCCGCCGGGTCGCCCAGGCCCATCTCATCGCTGGCGATGCGGGCGATGCGGCCGGGTGACTTGAGCTTCGCTATGCTGAGCCTCAAGCTCTCCTGGCTCGATTTTTCGGCGTCTATCTGAGCCTGCAGCCTGCGGACCTTGACGTCGCAGGTCACCGCGAACTGCCTCTGCACCAGCATGAACACACCCGTGCCGGCCAGGAAGATGAACACGAAGATCAGAAAGCCGAAGCTCAGGCCCTTCTTGCGGGCGCGCCTGGCGGGCGCCTTCGACTTCCCCCTACACTGAGGCTTCGTCGAAGCGCTCCCCTGGGCCTTCCGCTTGCCGGCGCTTGAGGCCATCACGCCACCACCTTGCGTGCGGCGCGCAGCTTGGCGCTCTTGGAGCGTGGGTTCTGCTCCACCTCCTGTTCGCCTGGACGCACCGGCTTGCGGGTGAGGAGCTCAAGCGCGGGTGCGACGTCGAGCGGGTGACCGGGCGGATAGCCTGTTCCTTTTGCCAGGGAGTTGAAAGTGCTTTTGACGATCCGGTCCTCAAGGGACTGGTACGTCAGCACGACTATCCGCCCGGATGGGGCCAGGCAATCTATGCCTTCGGTCACACCCTCCTTCAGGTTCTCCAACTCATCGTTTGCCGCGATTCGGAGCGCCTGGAACGTCTTGCGGGCCGGATGCTTGCGGCCGCGCCTCGCTCCCGCGGGCACGGCGTCCTTCACCACCTGCTCGAGTTCGCCGGTCGTCTCTATCGGTCGGCGCTCCCTTGCCTGGACTATGAATTGAGCGATCCGCCTGGCCCACCGCTCTTCTCCAAACCTGTAGAGGATCTGCGTGAGCTCATCCTCTGAATCCTCGTTGACGATCTCGGCCGCCGTCCTGGGGGCGTCGGGACCCATCCGCATGTCGAGCGGACCGTCCCCTCTGAAAGAAAACCCTCTGGCCGCCGCGTCCAGCTGCATCGATGAGACCCCCAGGTCGAGTAGTACTCCGTCGACCTCGTCTATGCCCTCGCCATCAAGGACGGAGCGTATACCTCGGAAATTTTCGCGATGGTAACTGACCGACGCAGCCATCGCATCCAGCCTCTCCTTCGCGCGAGCAATTGCCTCCGGGTCCCGGTCAATACCAATGAGCCGGCCCCCGGGGGTGATGCACTCAAGGATAGCTTCAGCATGTCCACCTGCTCCAAGCGTGCCATCTACGATCACCTCTCCCTTGCGTGGCCCCAGAAACTCCAGGACCTCTTCGACCATGACCGGCCTGTGGCCGCCGGCTGTCTCGGACACGTCAGACCCCGATGTCGGACGCCGACTGCTCGTAGTGGCCGGCGCTCTCGGCCTCGTATTTCTCCCACTCGTCGGGGTCCCAGACCTCGGCCTTATTGGAAAGGCCGACGACCACCACTTCCTTCTTTACCGACGCCATCTCGCGAAGCCTGGGCGGGATGAGTATCCTCCCCTGGCCGTCGGGCACCAGGTGGCTCGCGTTGGCGAAGAACACGCGGGAAAACCGGCGCGTCGATTCGCTGCCCGATGGCATCTCCTCGATCTTTTCGACCAGCTTCTCCCACTCTTTCATGGGCAGCAGGTAGAGGCAGTTGTCGAGCCCCTTGGTCACCATGAGGCCACCCTCGAAATCGCGCCTGAACTCGCGCGGGAGGATGATACGACCTTTGGGATCGACCGTTCTTGTTGATGAACCTACTAGCATTCCCCCACCTTCATCTCGCCACGTTTCACCACTTTACACCACTCTTCTCCCTTATGCAACACTTTAGGACCCAAAATCAGGAAAAAACTCCACAGTTCGAGCGGGTGGCGTGGATCGGTCGGGTTTTTTGTGGGAAAGTGGAACATTTTGTGGATAGAAGTGCTCTATGCCACTATATATGGGATTTGGCCGCGCATGGCAGACCGCAATGTTGAAAAGGTGGATTCAGAAAGCCCGTTGGAGAGTCTAACTGCCTGCTTCCCGGTAGCACTTGAACAGCGTGTCGATGAGGTTGGCGCCCACCCTGGCGAGCCTGGTGACCGGAACGCCGCCCATCTTGACCTTCCTCATCGCGAGCTCCACCGCCGGATTCGCGTCACCCATCGCCATGCGGTCGAACACGACGGCGGTGGTGGTGATTGTGAGCATCGGTTCGAGGCCGGGGTCCTGAAGGGCAAAGCCGGCGCTCCCCTCCCCTGCGAACACCACGTAGAAGCGGGCATCGATATCAGTGAGCGCCAGGCACATGGCCTTCATCACCTCGGCGAGCGCGGCCACCTCGTCCGAGCCCAGCTCGTCCCGGGCAAGGCCCACGGTCTTCTGAAGCCTTGCCGTCATCATCTCCAGACCGGGCGCATCGCCCACAGCTTCCTCCTCAACCGGCCGTCATGGTGAACGCGGTGCCGCAGTACTGGCAGAAGCGCGCGCTTTCGACAACCAGCCTGCCGCAATGCGGACACACCTTAAGCGGGTTTGCCGTTGCGTTCGGACCTCCGGTACCGTAACCTGTCGGCGGGTACGGCGGCTGGCCGTACTGTATGCGGCGCTGGTTCTCCATGGCGCGGTCGCGCGTTATCAGCCAGAGGACCAGGATGCCGATGATACCACCGAAAAACCCTACCAGGAACCCGATCCAGTATTCGAGGCCGCTCCTGGTGGCCATCCTTCCGCCCCACAGTCCGAACAGCACCCACAGCACAAGGACGAAGAGCCACACGACGATCATGAAGCCGCTCGATGGCGAATTCGACAAAGTATCCTCTCCTGGCCGCGATGGTTTCTATTGACCGATTGTAACAGATAGAATTGTGAGGCCGCCCTCGACGCAGGAGGAAGAATGGGCAACAAGAAGATACTGGTCCTTTCGCCACTTCCCGAGCCGCTGGTGCAGGCCCTGTTCCAGGCCAAGCTCGCGGAGAGCGCGGAGCCGCTCGAGGTGGACATACAGACGTACACTGGCTCAACGCGCCAGGAGCTGTTGGAGGCCGTCGCGAGCGCCAACGTCATCATCGGTGACTACACCTTCAACACCGAGCTCGACGAGGAGCTACTGCGGGCCGCAGCGCCGTGCCTGTTGGTACAGCAGCCGTCCGTCGGCTATCAGCACATCGACGTGGAGGCCGCCGCACGCGCGGGCGTACCCGTGGCGAACGTCGCCG
The DNA here is from genome assembly GCA_003157385.1 of Actinomycetota bacterium. GTDB lineage: Bacteria > Actinomycetota > Geothermincolia > Fen-727 > Anoxymicrobiaceae > FEN-680. The sequence goes on from PMJJ01000037.1 coordinate 28,513, forward strand.
GGGCGAACGCGATCGGTGTGGCCGAGCACACCATCATGGCCGCCCTGGCGCTGCTGAAGAAGCTGATGATGCAGCACGAGAAGACCAGGGCGAGCGTCTGGGCGCAGGACGAGATGGCGACGTACGGCGTCTTCGAGCTCTTCGGCAAGACGCTGGGCATAATCGGCATGGGGCAGATAGGACAGGAGGTCGTGCTGAGGGCCAGGCCGTTCGGCTGCAACATGATCTACTACGATATCAAGCCGCTCTCACCGGAGAGGGCGGGTGAGCTGGGCGTGTCGCCTGTGGGTTTGGACGAGCTGCTGGCGCAGTCGGACGTCGTGACCCTGCACGCTCCGCTTACGCCTGAGACCGAGGGGATGTTGAACGGCGAGCGGCTGGGCATGATGAAGCAGGGCGCAGTACTGGTCAACGTGGCCCGCGGTGGGCTGGTGGACGAGGACGCGCTTGCGAAGGCCCTGCAGGAAGGTCGCCTGGCGGGCGCGGCGGTCGACGTTTTCTCGGAGGAGCCGGTGACCGGCGACAACCCTCTGCTTCTGGCGCCCAACACCATCCTTACCCCGCACACCGCCGGAGCGACAAACGAGTCGCGCTTCAGGATTATCGGCGTCGCGATGGACAACGTCGCCGCCGTGCTCGAGGGTCGCGTCCCCAGGTTCATAGTCAACGGGGTCGAGCCGAAGTTTGAGTGACTACAGCGCCCGCAGCGGCGCGCGCACCAGGAGAGGTAGAGAATGAGTGAGATGATGAACGGCGGCCAGGCGCTGGCCGGCGCCCTCCTGAAGATGGGGGCGGAGCGCGTATACGGGATAATCGGGACCTCGAACATCGGCTTTGTCGATGCTCTCTTCGAGGTCAAGGACAGGCTGCGCTACATATCCTGCAGGCACGAGCAGGTGGCGGCAAGCATGGCGGACGCCGAGGGAAGGCTGACCGGCAGGCCGGGCGTAGCGATGGTGCACTCGGGGCCGGGGGCGCTAAACGCCATGATCTCGGCCGGCAACGCCTACAAGGACTGCTCTCCGTTCATCATCATCACCGGGGCGGTCAAGCGGAAGCTCGCGGCCAGCGACGGGATGCTGGAGCTGGACCACCGGCGGCTGTTCGCCCCCTTGTGCAAGGGCACCTTCAGGATCGGAGCAACCATAGAGGTCCCCGCAGTGTTCGCCGAGGCCTACCGCGCCGCGATAAGCGGAGCGCGAGGACCGGTATTGATCGAGGTCCCCGAGGACGTGTGGGTCGAGGCGGCGGAGGTGGACCTGGACTCGATGGTCCTCGAGGCCGAGGCCCCTCCCCCGCTCAAGGAAGACGACGTGCGGGCCGCGATCGACATGTTGTCGGCCGCGAAGCTGCCGCTGGTGCTTGCCGGCGGCGGTATCGCCTACGCCGGCGCCTCGAGCGAGCTGGTGAAGTTCGCCGAGCGACTGGGGGTCCCGGTGGCCACCACCGGCAACGGCCGGGGGGTCATCTCAGAGACGCATCCGTTGAGCCTGGGGCGCGCGGGCTTCGGCGGCGGGAACCTGATCGCCGACAAAGCGCTGGAGCGCGCGGACGCGCTGCTGTGCGTCGGTTGCGGGATCAGCGACATGACCACCTACGAGTTCACTCTCCCACTGGGGATGGACAACATCATGGTGGCCAGCATCTCCGGATACATGGCGCCGCAGGCGCCGCCCGCGCGGGTGTCCCTATGCGACGCCGCCGAGTTCCTGACCGCGGCAAACACCATGCAGGTGGATAAATCCGGCACAGCGGAAGCCTGGACCGAAACTCTTGCGGACGCGCGCGCCACCTGGGCCATGATGCTCGACGGGGCTCTGGCAAGGCCGGGGGACCTTCCGTCAGGGGCCAGGCTCGCGCGCGGCCTCGCGGCCAGTCTGCCGGCCGACGCCGTGGTCTGCGTCGGCGCGGGCACCCACCTTCTCTACGCCATGGACTTCATGCCCTGCACCGAACCGCTGACGTTCATGTCGACGGTCAACTTCGGATCGATGGGCTTCGGCTTCGCGGCTAACCTTGCCGCTAAAGCGATCGACCCGGAGCGCGCGTCCATCGCCATGCTCGGGGACGGCGACTTCGCGATGACCCTGCAGGACCTGGAGACCGCGGTTCGCGAGGGCCTGGGGGTCAAGGTGTTCGTCATGAACGACTCGCAGTACCGCGTGCTCAACATCCGGCAGAAGCTCTCGTTCGCCGGGCGCGTCCACGGCACCGAACACGGCAACCCCGACTTCGCCGAGCTCGCCAGGTCGTTCGGGGCGGCGGGCTACCGGCTCGACCGCGAGGAGCTCATCGAGGAGGTGCTGGACTCCGCGCTCGCAGAGGAGGGCCCTGTGGTAATCGACGTCATCGTGGACCCCGAGGACCTGCCGCCGCTGAACCTCGAGGCCACTCTGCGCATGTCGATGTAGTAGTTCACTTAACGGTGAACCCCCGCGGGAGGGTCCCTTCCTTTCCGTCCTTGTTCCGCACTCGCAAGCGCCACTTGCCCGCCTTGGCCCCCGTGATGTCTAAGGTACAGGTGGCCCTCGTGGGCGATGACACGACTACGTTCCCGGCTTCTATCTCGGCGGCGCCCTTGATTAGCCAGGCCCGCATGCCGTCCAGAAAGTTGTCGCCAGACATATCTGTGACATCGACGGTTCCGGCGCTCTTGCCGCTGTCCGGCGTTATCCCGCTTAGAGTCGGCGGCGGACTGTCAACCACCAGGCCCCCCTGCAGCACATGGCTGTGGCCGTCCTCGTTGGTGACCACCACGCTGTAGTAGCCGACCACGGCCCCCTTGATGTCGAAGTCGCAGGTGATGCTCTGCGGTGAGACCACGACAGCGCTCTTCGCGGATATGTCGGCGGGGCCGTTGGTGAGCTTGACGTCCGGAGCCGCCCCACCGGCGAAGAAACCGGTCCCCTCCAGGTTGTCGATGTGTATCGGGCCCGTGTTGTAACCGTAGTCGGGGACGATCCTCTCTACCAGGGGCATGACATGGAACTCCGAACTCACACTACCCACGTCGGTGAAGACGGTCACCACGCCCGTGCATGTCCCGTACGGGACCGTGCAGGTTATGCGGTTATCACTCCAGGACACGAGGTCAGCTGCGATGTCATTGAAGAGCACCCTGTCCTCCCGGGTGCGGCTCTTCCCGAAGCCGGCACCGTCGATCACGACTGGATCGCCCACGCTGCCCGCGCCCGGCGTCACGGCCGCTATCCTCGGCACGCTTCCCACCATGGTGATGGTCGTCGAGCAGACGTCTGAGACGTTGGGCGGCATCGCGCCGTCGCGGAACCTCACGTTGACCGTGCGCTCACCGGCCTGGTGCTGGAGCTCCCAGTTTGCGCTCGCCTGGTAGCGCTGCCACTGCGCATCGTCTTCCGCCTCCCCGTCGTTCCATATCTTCATGTCCAACAGCCCGGAACCGCCGAGGTCCACTGCGTCGTTGGTCAGCGTCACGTGGGCCTCCCTGGTGGTCGCGGCCCCACCGTCGATCTGGAGAGAGGCGCAAGTTGGCGCCTCGGTGTCTGGCGAAGCGCTCTTCGATACCCTGACCGTCCTGGTGGTGGGCGTGCCGTCACCGGGCGCGTGGCTGACGTCAGTGATGACGCCGCAGGTGCGGTGTTCCTCGGTAGCGTCGTCGAAGACCTCCCCGATCGTCCCGTTCGTTACCTCGTAATAATGCCCTCCGCTAAGATACGGCATCGGGATCTCGATGAAGGCGCCCTCCAGGTCGCCGCTCCAGCCACCACGCGGCGTTATCTCGTAACCCGTCAGGTGATTGGTTATCGTGCAGTCGACGCTGGTTGCGCTTCCCGGCCGCGGGCTCCAGGCCGTATCGATGGCTGGGTCCACCAGGGCTTCCAGGTCATTCGGCCCGCCCACGTCGGTGCCGGCGTAAAACGGCCACGAGTACTGCAGGGGAGCCCCGCTCGCGTCGCCGGCGAGCTGGTAGTAGCAGTTCTCCACCTCGCCGTCTTTCACGTGTATGAACCGGTAGCCGGGGTACTCCCACCTGTTCTGCCGGTTGCCGTCCTGGAACTGAGTCGAAGTGGTATTCGCGAACTTGACCTCGCCGTCCCCAGCCTCCCATCCGACAGAGCCGTAAGCGTCGGTATGGTCGTGGCCGGAGAGAACGATCGCGACCTTGTTNNTCGAACATGCTCCCCGACCCGCCGTGCTTCCAGGGGTCGTGGTGCAGGAGCAGGGTCTTCATCTTCGCGGAAGCGTGCGCTTCCAGGTCCTGCTTGACCCAGCGTAGTTGCCCGGTGAATCCGTCCTCGTCGACGGCATCCTCGCGCTCCTGCGTCCAGCCGGGCTCGAACCGGTCTCCCCCGCCGGTCACCTGTCCCTGCCACTTGTGGGGACCGAGCAACGCCATGGGGAGTGCCCAGTGAAGGCTGCGCTGTGCCGGCGTCCAGTCCATGGAGTTGATAGCCGTGAAGTGGCTGTCCGGTCCATAGTCGAACGAGAAGTAATGAGGGCCGAACAGTCGTCTCCAGGAGGCCAGATAGTCCTCCTCGAGGCCGACGTTGAGATGGTCGTAGCGGGCCCAGCCGTCGTGGTTTCCCGGCACCATGAAGACCGGGACGTCCAGCTTCAAGGTCTCCATGTAGAACCAGTCCAGCTCGAACCACGTCTCGTAGTACTTATCGCTCCAGGGCGAGTTCTTGTAGGCATCGAAGTCGGCGTAGTTCTGCTGGTACAGCCAGGTCAGGCCGAAGTCGTAATCGCCTGTATAGACCAGGAAGTCGGGCCTGGCCCTGTTCATCTGCTGGATGGACTTGTGGTAGTAGGTCGCGCCGTAGCCGTCGGTCTCGCTGTAATCCTTGTGCCGCCAGCCTCTCTCGTGCGTGTTTGAGCCGATATAAGCCGCCTCCTGCCCCCACACGTGGATGTCGGTCATGTGCGCGAAGGTGTAATCGGTCCTGTACTCGTTCACAACCTGGAGTGCGTGGGGCTGGGAGTCGGTGAGCACGGAGCCATCCTTCATCGTCGCCGTGACCGTCAGGTCGTACAGGTGCACCGGCAAGGTGCCCGGCACGTCCACCGTGACCAGGTAGACGTGCGCGCGGGGCTCGACGTCCTCTGAGTGCTCGGGCCAGTGGGCGCTGAAGCCGACGGTGAAATCCTTCAAGGGCAGAACCCTGGTTACCGGGTAGGCGCTGTTGGTGGTGGTCACCGACACCCGAAACCCGGTGATCTGGGGAAGCGCCTTGCTCCAGTCACGGTTGCGCGGGTCGAACTCCAGCGTAAGCTGCTCGCCACACTTGACGATCGCTGGGTAACCCAGGGTCGGGTAGACGACCCGTCTGATGCGCTCGCGGTTGATGGGGACATTCTTCATCGTTACCTCCAGCCATCTGGCACAATTTCACGCTATACGATCGAACATCGATTATATCTGGGGACAGGTACTTTCTACTATTTTTCTACTCTTCGATCGACAAATAGACCATCCGGTAGAAAAAGAAGTAGATAGTACCTGTCCTCAACTACATCGAGCAGACTTCGCCGGCTCCCAGCTGCTTCCAGCGCTGCTCGAGATAGACCTTCTCGTTTACGAACGCCCGCAGGATGTCGTCCACGACCATCTCGGTCTGCTCGTGCTCGAGCGACTGGGTGCGGTTGGCGATCGAGGCCACCTGGCCGAAGTACAGCGGCGACGACAGGTCTATCAGCTTATGGGTGTCACCCTTCCAGCAGTTGAAGACCACCGCCAGGTCGTAGACTATCCGTGCCCAGAGGTCGGGCGGCATGTTGAAGTCGCAGTAGCCCTCCGGGTAGCACACCTCCGACTGCGCTATCTGCTCGAGGCGCGAGTACGAGTCATCGCTCAGTATCTCGCGGTAGAGCGAGCTGAAGTGCGCCATCCCCATGTTGAACTCCTCCACCAGCCTGGTGACGCTGATCGGTATAGGCTCGGCTTCCCAGGGAAGTGACGTCCCTTTCACGGGCACGTCCTGCACCACCTTCACGTCTCTCCAGAAATCCGCGAACTTGGTCATCGAGCGTAACACGGTAGAAAGCACGTGGAGGTACATCGGGCCGAGCGAGAAGGCGGGGTCCTTGGCGTTGTGGGTCTTGGCGCCCAGGTTCGCCTGGCAGATACGCGCCCCGCCGGTGATCGCCGAGATCGTCATCCACACGTCGATGCCGAACTGGCCGACGAAGACGTCCCACACGTCCTGCTTCTCGAGCTTTTCGATGAACGCGCCCGACATGCCGAAGTCGCCCCCAATCGGCTGGCGCAGCTTCATGCCATAGAGGGAGGTCACCAGCGGATAGACGATGAGGTTGGTGATGGTCCCGTCGTACTTGTACCTGCGGTAGAACGGGGTGACGTAGTCGAAGCCCTCGCGGACCACCGGCGCCAGCAGGTTGTTGACCCAGTCGGGCGTGATGCTCCGGTTGTCGGCGTCGATCAGCGCGCATCCCTGCACGCCCATGTCGCGCGCCGCCTGGAAGACCGCCCTGAGCGCGTTGCCCTTGCCCGGCGCGCCCCGGTAGGTCCCCACCACCTTGCTTACCGTGAGGCCGATGTCGGTGTGGCGGGCAACGGACTTGGTCTCGTCCAGCGAGCCGCCCTCGCAGACAAAGAGGACCGTCTTGAGGTCGGCGAAGAAAGTGGAGAGCCCCTCGGCCACGGTCTGCATGACCCCGGAGATGGAACTCTCGTTGTTGTAGGCCGGTATCGCCACCATCACGTCGGCGGTGCCGACCTCCTTGACGGCCGCGTCTATCTCCGGTGACACCGCGGGCAACATGTCCAATGCTCCGCCCTCCCTTTCAGGCCTGACCCTCGCAGGCGGCCTTGGCCTCGTTCCAGTAGTACCTCAGGTAGTCCTTGAGCGCCTCGAAGGTCTCCGCCGTTCTCTCCACCTCGATCTCGGCCTCGTACGAGCTCAGCTCCTCTGTCTTCTTGACGAAGTGCGCGGTGCGCGCGCAGTAGAGCGGGGTAAGCGAGTCGACCACCGTGTCGCAGCCCAGGGGCCCGAAGTTGTAGGCGATGGCGAAGTCGTACACCGACCGGACCCAGAGGCCGCTGGGAAACTCGAAGTCCTCGTCGGAGAGCTCATAGGCCCTCTCGATCTCGCGGAAGTTCTCCTTGCGCAGGATGCCGCGCCAGGTGTCGGCCATCTCCTCGAAGCCGTTGCGGAAGTGGCCCAGCAGGTTCTCACAGGACACCACCGCCACGTCGGGCTCGTCCATGCATTCCTCGCCTACCACCGGGGCAGGGGTCGACCCCGAGATCTGCATCCAGTTGCGCTCGTAGAACTTCATCAGGTCGAAGATGGTGCCGCAGACCTGGTGGAACATGGCGCCCAGGTCGGAGCCCGGGTCCTTGTTGTTGTGGAGCTTGAGCCCCATGCACGCCTGGCAGATGTCGAATCCCTCGTTCATGGCAAGCGTGGTCATCCATATGTCAATGCCGAACCGGGCGATGTCGGTGTCCCAGACTTCTCGCTGTGAATAGACCCTGGCAAGGTCGCCGGAGAAGCCGAAGTCCCCGCCGATGGGCTGCCTGATGCGGGAGCCGTACAGCGAGCGGGTCAGCGGGTAGGCGATCGAGTTGGTTATGGTGCCGTCGTACTTGTACCGCAGGTAGTGGGGCGTAACGAAGTCGAACCGCTCCTTGAGCACCGGGTAGCCGAGGAATTTCATCCACTCGGGGGTGATGCTGCGCAGGTCGGAATCGACCACGATGCAGAGCTTCACGTCCAGCCTCGCGGCTATCTCGAAAATGGTGTGGAAGGCGCTGCCCTTGCCGGGGGTGCCGCGGTAGGGGGTCGCGATCTTGGTGATGATGTCCGGCACCTGAGTGGAAAGCACCACGTCCCTGGTGTTGTCGGAGGAGCCGCCGTCCGAGTTGACCAGCACCGGCTTCATGCCGGGGAAGTACTCGACCATGCCCAGCGCCGACTGCTTCACCACGTGCGAGATGGTGTCGGCGTTCCTGAACGAGGGGATTCCGACCAGTATGTCGGCCTGGCCGATAGCCTCGATCTCGTCTATTACTGATTCTTCGAGTACGGTCAAGAGATCAGCCCCAGCCGATTTTCACCTAAACATCAGTTTGCGCCCGTGTATCATTTCTGATGCCTTACCGAGAACCCAAGTCCGAAGAAAGATCATTCACACAGCCGGCATTCACATGCCACCACCGCACGGCCTCCTGTCGAAATATACGCCTGCGAAAAGCCCCTTCCTTTGAGGAATCTCAACCGGGCGGGACTTGTCGGCGGCCGATGGTCCGCAGCCGGCGGACCACGCCGGTCAAAAAGCCGCCTGGAGTTCGCGGGCCAGTGTCTCGTCGGAGGCCAGGAACTTCATGAGCTCCTCCCAGGCCGATCGCAGCTCGAGGTAGGACCTGAACGGGTCCTGCTGCGGCTGCGCGTCGAACCGCGCGAGCTGGATGTTGTTCATCGACTCCTGGAACTCGGTCTCCTCGCGCATCCCCGCCTTCATCCCCGGCTTGACCCCCAGCGCTCCGTGCAGGCAGGAAAGGCCCATCAGGACACTCGTCTTGTATATGAGGTCCTCCAGGTCGTCGCGCATGCACCTGCCGGGATAGGGGTCGAGCTCGGCGACCTCCACCCGCCTCAGTCCTTCGACCGGCACCTGCCTGCGGAGCTTCTCCCGCGCGTAGACGAACCGATAGATGTTCTCGCGGAAGTGCGCCCATGCCGGGATGTGCGACTCGGGAGGCAGGTGCTTGATGGCAAGCTGGTTGTCCAGCAGGAAATCGATGTCAAAGAATTTGCAATTGACCAGGTAGTCTATGTCCTCGCCGCGGCGGACGTGCGGGTCGAAGGCGATCTTGTGGAAGACGTCGCGGTGCAGCGCCATGTTGCCGCCGAACACGAACGGCGTAAGCTTGAGCCTCGGCTCGGAGCCGATGATCGAGAAGGCCTGGTTCATCGCCGTAACCATGGGCCACTCGCTCATCCACCAGTCGGTCGGCGGCGGCACCAGGTATCCTCCATCCGGCTGCAGGTAGTAGCCGGCCACGGCTCGCACGGGCTTTCCCTCATGCTTGCCGTCGATGTCCTCGAACACCTTGTCGAGGTAGGCGGCGTCCTCGTACACCTGGTCGTCGTCGAACAGGACCGCCACCTCGGAGCGGGCCAGCTCGCTGACTATCAGGCACATGTTGCGGATGTTCGAGTAGCCGGTGAGCGATATCAGGGCTGGGTCGAGGGCCTTGCCCTCCTTCTGCTGCCCGGCGACGTAGTCCCGCATGCCTTTCTCGACAGAGTGCGACACCACGGCCAGGGGGAAGAACGTCTCGTAGGGCGCGGCGATCGCTCGGACCTTCTCCTCCACCAGGTGCTCTATGTCGGGTGACGTGGCGCACGCCAGGACGACGACGTTGAAATCGCGGTTTGTCAGCAAGCTTATGCTCTGGAGCGCTCGGCCGAGCGTGCCCTCGAAGTCGAGAGGCGTCGGGTGGTCGTAGACGGCGTCGTTCTTGTTGAACGACTCCCCCGATGACCGGCCCCAGTATGAAGGGATCACGATGCTTGCCCGCACTAGTCCTCCCTTTCTCCGGCGGTGCTGGCGACTCTAGCCGGTTGTGAGCTCGCGGATGAAGTCCACCACCACGCGGTTCTGCTCTGGAGTGCCAACGGTCATCCGGATGTATCCCGGATAACCAAGGGATCCTCCGTCGCGGACGATTATGCCCCTCTCCAGAAGCTTCTGCGGCAGGGCGTCCACTACGCCCTCGTACTTGAACAGGATGAAGTTGGCCTGGCTGGGCACCGGCTCCATCCCCATCTTGCCCAGGCGTTCGAACAGGTAGGCCCGCCCTTCCGCGTTCGTCTTTCTGCTGAGCTCGACGTGACCCTCGTCGTCCAGGGCGGCGATGGCCGCGACCTGCGCCAGGCGGTTCACGTTGAACGGCGGCCTCACCTTCTCCAAGTAGGTGACCGCGTCAGGGTGTGCGATCGCGTATCCGATCCTCAGGCCCGCAAGGCCGTAGCACTTGGAGAACGTGCGCAGCACGACCAGGTTGGGGTGGCCCTCCAGGTAGGCGATACTGTCGGGGTAATCGGGGTCGTCCACGTACTCGAAGTAGGCCTCGTCCCAGATCAACAGCACGTCCTCGGGCAGGCCCGCCAGGGCCCGCTCCAGTTCCGCCTTGTCGCATATGGTGCCGGTAGGGTTGTGTGGCGTCCCAACGAACACCGCCCTGGTTCGGTCGTCGACCAGTCCGACCATCGCGTCGAGCTCGTGCCGGTGCTCGCGTAGCGCCTCATAGCGGATCGTCGCGCCGACCATCGCTCCTGAAAGATAATACGAGGAGAAGGTCGGGTCGCCCATGATGGCGACGTCGCCGGGGTTGAAGAAGGCGAAGAAGATGAGGTCGATGATCTCGTCCGTACCGTTCCCGAAGATGATACGCTCGGGCACGACGCCCAGCTTGCCGGCGAGCTTCTCGCGCAGGTTCAGACAGGCGCCGTCAGGGTAGAGCGACACGTCCCCGAGGCAGGCCCTCATCGCGTCCACCGCCTGGGCCGGTGGGCCCAGCGGGTTCTCGTTGGAGGCGAGCTTGATCACCTCAGTCACGCCGTAGCGCTTCTTCACGTCGTCTATGTCCAGCCCCGGGCTGTATACCGGCAGGTCGCGTATCTCCGGCCGGGCTATTCTCTCGAAGTCGATGGTCATCTCTTCCCAGGGCGCTCACTGCCCCCCGAGTCCCTCCCTCAATATGCTCTCCGTGGCCTCCTGCAGCAGTACGGATCCCTCTTCGCCGTGCTCCGGGTACGAGGCGATCCCTATCTCGATGTTCACGTCCGCGTAGCTGTCGCCCATGCCGGCCAGGTACTCCAACACCTGGTCTTTGAACCTCTTCGAGGCCGCGTCGGCGTCCTGGGTCCTCGTCTCCGGCATCAGCACCGAGAACTTGTCGTACTCGACCCTGGCCAGTATGTCCGAGGCGCGGGAGTTCCGACGCAGCACGCGCGCCACCGCCTTCATCAGCTCATCGTCATCGTCGGACTCCGGCTCGAAGGCCGAGTCCACATGCAGCAGCACCACCGTGACGTCGCGGAGGTACCGCTCGGAGCGCTTGACCTCCTCCTCCAGCCTGGTCATGAAGTAGAGCGAATTGAACACGCCGGTCAGCTCGTCCCGCAGCGGATCGAGGATGTCCATGGTCGGCTCACGAGTCTGGTAGGCCTGCACCGTGGCCTGCAGCAGGTTGTTGAAGCACTGGCACACCCGCTTCTCCACCGCGAAGTCGTGCTCCTTCTCGGAGCGGCTCCGCCTGTATTCCCAGAACACGTCGCGCAGCAGGATGTGCTCCTGCATCACCTTCTCGATAGGGACCTGCCGGTTGCGCCTGTAGACCCCATGCTCTCCGGCCTTGCGGTAAGTCGAGCCGAAAGGCAGGAATTCCTGGAGGAACAGCTCATCGTCGACGCAGTTCATGAGGCCGGTGTAGAGCACTTCGACCGTGTTCTCGGTCCTGTCGTCCCAGAGGTCGTCGATGCTCTCTTCACCCAGGACCTTTTGGAACGCCTGGACCATCTTCTTGACCGCTCTCTTGTTGGAAAACGCCCCCATCAGCTTCCCCCCGCAGCCGCCTGCCAGGGCCGACGATGCCAGGCTTCTTTGGCTTGCTTGCTGGTGTTCTATAATATCCTTCTATGGCCTCCATTGAAAACACGAGCTCTTCCAAACCGCTTGCACAAAGCGTTTCTCCGGCCGGAGCGTCGAGGGCCGCGGTCGACGTCGGCGGCACGTTCACGGACCTGATCGCCGTCTTTGACGGGCGCCTGATGGCGCTCAAGGTGCCGTCGGTCCCGGGCTCGCCCGACCGGGCGGTGCTCGAGGCTCTGCGGATGACCGGCGCGCTGGGCGCGCCGCTGGTTCACGGCTCCACCGTCGCTACCAACGCGGTGCTGGAGAGAAAGGGCGCCCGCACGGCTTTCGTCGCCACTGAAGGCTTCGCCGACATCATCGAGATCGGGCGGCAGGAGCGGCCGCACCTCTACCGGCTGCTTGTCGAAAAACCTGCTCCGCTGGTAGGGCGCTCCTCGAGGTTCGAGGTTGCCGAGAGGGTCGGGCCGGGAGGTCGCGTGATCAAGCGCCTGACCCGCGCGGAGGCGCGCAGGGTCGCACGGCAGTGCCGGCAGGCCGGTGCCGAGGCGGTCGCCGTCTGCCTGCTGTTCTCCTACGAGGAGGCGGCCCACGAGGAGTTGTTGCGCGAGGAGCTCGAGCGGCTCGGCATGCACGTTTCGATATCGAGCTTCGTGCTGCCGGAGTACCGCGAGTACGAGCGCGCCAGCACCACCGTCATCAACGCCTACGTCTCCCCGGTGATGGAGGACTACCTGATACGGTTGGAGCGGTCGCTCGGCGAGGCGGCGGCCTCCCTGCGTCTCATGCACTCAGCCGGCGGGACCTCGTCGGCGTCTTCGGCGAGGTCGAGGGCCGCGGACCTGGTGCTGAGCGGACCTGCCGGCGGCGCTGTGGCGACGCGTTGGCTTGCCGCCTCCAGCGGCATCGGCGAGGCCATCGGATTCGACATGGGCGGCACCTCCACCGACGTGTCCCTGGTGAACGGCGGCGAGCTGGCCGTCAGCCGCGAGAAGCGGATCAGCGGCCTGCCCGTCTCGCTTCCCATGATCGATATCGAGACCATAGGAGCGGGCGGCGGCTCCATCGCTTACATCGACCGCGCAGGCGCCCTCAAGGTGGGCCCCCGCAGCGCGGGAGCTGACCCCGGGCCGGCCTGCTACGGCACCTCCATGCTGCCCACCGTGACCGACGCCAACATGGTGCTGGGGCGTCTCGAGCCGTCCTGGTTCGCCGGAGGCATGATGAAGCTTTACCCGCGGAGGAGCAGTGAGGCCTTCGCCGGGTTGAGTCGTGGGGTCGGGGCGGTCACGGCGGCGCGCGCCGCTCTCGATATCGCGCTCTCCCACATGGAGGCGACCCTCAAGCGCGCCAGCCTCGAGAGAGGCCACGACCCCAGGGAGTTCGCCCTGATCGCGTTCGGTGGCGCAGGGCCTCTGCATGCCTGCGATCTGGCCGACCGGCTGGAGATCCCCAGGGTGCTGGTGCCGGTCTATCCGGGGCTGTTCTCCAGCATGGGGATGCTGCTCGCCGACCCGGGACGCGACTACACCAGGACGGTGATGGCCGGCCTGGAGGGCGCCGGCGACCTGCTGCCGTCAGTCTTCGCCTCGCTTCGCAAGCAGGCCGCGTCCGAGATGAGAGCCGAGGGCTTCGCCGCCTCCCGGCTTCGCTTCACCAGGAGCCTTTCGGTGAGATACAAGGGCCAGTCGCACGAGATCGAGATCGCCGTGTCCAGCCTCGCAAGGGGCAGCGTGATCAGGCACTTCGAGCAGGCGTACCTGGCGGCGTACGGCTACCTCCGCGACGCCTCGGAGATCGAGGTAGTGAACGTCCGGCTGGGCTGCCGGTCTTCGCACGAGGAGATCCCCGTAGCCCATCTCGAGAACAGAAGAGGCCCTCTCGCGCCGCTGAGGAGGCGGGAGGTGCACTTCGGGAAGAACAAGGTCACCGCCGACGTCTTCGCCAGGCGCGACATCGGCGCGGGCAGGTCCGTCACCGGGCCCGCCATAATCGTGCAGGAGGACACGACCACGGTGGTGCCCCCCGGGTGGAGGGCGGCCCACGACATCATGGGAAGCCTGGAGCTGGAGGTAGCGCGATGAAAGACGGCGTGTTCACCCTGGAGGTCTTCCGCAACATGGTCACCTCGGTCGCCGACGAGATGGGTGCCGCTCTCCACCGCACCGCGTTCTCGCCGAACATCAAGGAGCGCAAGGACCATTCCTGCGCGGTGTTCGATCCAGCCGGCCGCCTGCTGGCGCAGGCCGAGCACATCCCCGTCCACCTGGGGGCCATGCCGCAGACAGTGCTGGCGGTGCTGGAGCGCATCGAGCTGTCCCAGGGCGACCTGGTGGTGTTGAACGACCCGTTCCTGGGCGGCACGCACCTGCCCGATATCTCGATGGTGTCGCCGGTCTACTCGGACGGGCGCATCGTGGCGCTGCTCGCAAGCAGGGCGCACCACTCGGACGTCGGAGGCCTCGCGCCCGGCTCGCTGTCGCTTGCCACCGAGATTTACCAGGAAGGGCTCATCATCCCGCCGGTGCTGCTCCGCGAGCGCGGTATCTACCGCGGGGACGTGGAGGCGTTCATCTGCTCCAACTCGAGGAACGCCACCGAGCGCAGCGGCGACCTGCAGGCCCAGGCGGGGGCGCACGCGGTCGGCGAGCGCAGGATGCTCGCTCTCTTGGAGAGGTACGGCGTGCGCGGTCTCGCGGCGTCCTCCACGCAGCTGATGGACTACTCCGAGACTCTGACCCGGCTGGCGATCGCCGACATGCCCGACGGCGTGTACGCTTTCACAGACTACCTCGACGACGATGGCTTCGGAGCGGTGGACATACCGATCGCGGTCAGAGTGGCCATAAGGCGCGACAAGGCGCTGGTTGATTTTCGAGGCACGTCGGGACCCGTTCGCGGGCCGCTCAACTGCCCCCGCGCGGTGACGCTGTCGGCGACCTACTACGTCTTCAGGTGCCTCACGGGTGAGGACATCCCCGCTAACGACGGGGCTACGCGCCCGCTGGAGGTGCGGATTCCGCCCGGCTGCCTGCTCGACGCCAGGCTGCCCTACGCGGTAGCGGGCGGGAACGTGGAGACTTCTCAGCGGGTGGTGGACGCGCTGCTGGGCGCCCTCGCGCAGGCGCTTCCCGGCGAGGTGCCGGCCGCGAGCTACGGCACCATGACCAACCTCACCATCGGCTCCGTGCCGACCTCCGCGGGCAGCTACTCCTACTACGAGACCGTCGCCGGCGGCACCGGCGGCCATCCGCGCGGCCCCGGCTCCTCAGGGACACAGACCCACATGACCAACACCATGAACACGCCGGTCGAGTCGCTCGAGCACACCTACCCGTTGCGGGTCAGGAGGTACGGCATACGGCGGGGCTCCGGGGGCGCTGGCCTGCACAGGGGCGGGGACGGGCTGGTCCGTGAGATAGAGGTGCTGGAGGATGCCACGATCACGCTGCTCGCCGACAGGCGGCGCAACGCGCCCTGGGGCCTTGCGGGCGGAAGGTCTGGAAAGCGCGGNNAGCGCTCATCGGCCGGTGAGGCCGCGGAGGGCGGCGACGATCGCCTCCGGCGTGACGATACTGCCAGGCACGTGCCGTCCAAGTCCAGGCTAGAGGTAAAGGCGGGAGATTCCATCGAACTTCGGACGCCGGGCGGCGGCGGCTGGGGTCAATCAGCGGAAGGTAAAAGAAAATAGCCCGCGCCTGGGGGCTCGGGCTACCGTCCTATCGATGTTGGAGGGGGCTTCTACTCCTTCGCCAGCTCCGCGAGTATCGCGTCCAGGTCCTTTGTCTTGAGGCCCAGCTCCTTGGCAGCCTTCTTTTCTGTGCGCTTGAAGAGCTTNNCATGCCCTTCCAGAAGTGGCCGATGAGACCGCCGGCCGCCCCGATGACAACGGCTTCTCCGATTAGAGCGGGCGGGAACAGGATTCCCACGAGCACGCCCACGGTAGCACCGCGAGCGCGCCGACCTGGGTCGGCTTTTCCCACTTGGTCACGTGTATCTTACCGTCCGGCTTCTTCTCCACGATGCCCGCGTCATAGAGACCGATCAGCCCCTCCTTGTAAGCTTCCTTGAAATCCGCGAAATCGGCCTTCGCGTCGTCGGCCGATTCATAGACCCCCAGATATACGACAACTCCGTCTCCAGCCATCATGTTCCCCCTTCTGCTCCACCCGGATGCTCGAGCCGCCCGGGTCACTTGGAATACCGCGACAAGCCCTGATGGCACCGGGGCACGTCGGTGCCATAGATACTATCACTTGCGCGCAAAAGCAATACGAGGTCATAGAAGTATCTCGTGTGTGCGGGAAGGAGAATTCGCGATCAATCGTCGGGCCGTTCGCGCCTGGTGTCGCGCCCCTTGTGGCGCTCCATCTCGCGCTTAGCCTCTTCGCCCTCCAGCCCGGCGCGGCGGTCTCGCTCGGCCTTGGTCGGAGGGGCCATGGGCTTTCGTATTCCCTTGTAGACTTCCTTCAAGCTGGGCTTCTTCATCTCCACTCCCTCCTGCTTGATTATACTATCCTGGTATCGGTGTCCCCTGTCGGAGGTGTGCCCTGGAAGAGAACAGCTCGCTGCTTCGGACCGCCGCCGTGCTCCTCCCCGCACTGAGGGAGGCGCGCAGGCGCCGCGAGCCGGCCGGCACCCAACTTGTGGTGCCCGTGGTATCGGAGGACGGCGTCCGCCTGTATTGCCGGATGGTGGCGGGCGATCCGCGAAGGGCGGTCATCGTGGCGCACCCCGCGGTCGTAGGCTCCCGCTACAGGCAGGTCGTGGCTCTTGCCGACGAGCTGGCCCGTTCGTTCTCGGTTTTCCTCTTCGACTTCAGGGGACACGGCGCCAGCGGCGGCAGGTGTCAGATGGGGTTCTCGGGGCCGGCGCTCGAACTTGCCGCCGTGGTGAAACGTGCCAGGGGGCTCGGCTTCAGCGAGGTTGCCGTGGCCGGTTTTTCACTCGGCGCCGGAGCGGCGTTCCTCGCCGCGGCGGGCGGGACCCGCCTCGACGCGCTGGCCTCCATCGGTTGCCCGCCAACGTTTCCAGATGTCTCGATGTGGGACGAGCATCCCGTCGCCTCCCGCGCTGCTCTGCGCCTGCTGGGGATGAGAGTGGACGGCCGACCTGACGCCGGCCCGTCCCCCATCGACGTCGCCGCCACCCTCCAGGCATTCCCCAGGCTTATGGTCTTCGGCGAGTGGGAGGTATCGCCCGCCGAGGAGATCCGGCGCTTTATCGAGCTTGCTTGCCCGAACGAGGTGCTGACCATCGAGGGCGTATGGCACGCCGATCTTCGAGGCCGCGAGCCTGAGATACGGGAGTGGCTCGATCGCTCCATGTGACGGAGCACCTTGCCCGGCGCCCACGTTTTCGCTATCATTTTTTTGCGTTCCGCTGGGGGATCGTCTAGCGGTAGGACACTGGACTCTGGCTCCAGGTACGAGGGTTCGAATCCTTCTCCCCCAGCCATTTCTTTGCCCTGCCGGCGTCAGGAACGATAATCCATGAGGCTGAACTCGAAGCAGGCCCCGCCGTCGTTATAGGCCCTGATGTCCCCGCCGTAGCTACGCACGATCTTGTCGACTATGGACAGTCCTATGCCCGAATCTCCGTTGTTCCCCTTGAAGAAGGGCTCGAAGATCTTGTCCAGCGCCTCGGGAGGAATTCCCGAACCGTCATCCCTTGCCAGATAGCGGTGGGCGCCACTATCCTCGTCTCCCAGGAAACGTATCTCGATATTCGGGCGCTTGCTGTCGCAGTATTTGAGTGCGTTGGTGATGAGGTTGGAGAAAAGTTGGTATATGTGGGTCGCGTCCGCGACGATGCGCCCCAGATCCGTGTCCACCAACAGTCTCGCGTGACAGCTCTCGATCAGTGGAGCCTGCTCCTCCATCAGGACCTTGATCACACCGGCTACGTCGACCACGGTCGTCTCGGTCGGCTTCTCCCCGGCCTCGGCGTTCGAGAGAAGATCGTCTATGAGGACAAGCGCCCTGTCGAGACTTCTTTGTGTCGTGCCGATCATCTCCGCCATATCGGACCGTGCCTCCTCGGTCAACGGCCCCGCCAGCAGACCGTGGAGCAGCTCGTTGGACATGGAGATGGAAGCAAGCGGTCCCTTCAGATCGTGGGACACTGTGCGCGCAAAGGCCTCCAGATCGGCGTTGAGCGCGTTCAGTTCCGCCTGATCCCTCTTGCGCCTCGTTATGTCTCTGGTAGTCGTAAGGAATACCCTGGGGTTGTTCGCGGAATCCCTTATTAGCGCTGTGTTCATCTCACCGATGAATGTGCTCCCATCCTTCTTCAACAGGTTGTACTCCAGACCGGTCAGCCGACCTTCCGACAGCGTCTTTCTCTTGTTAGCGGCGGCCCTCTCGCGTTCTTCGGCAGGCAACAGGTCAAACGCGCTCATGCCGATGAGCTCTTCGGCGCCGTCGTAGCCATGGAGATCCGCCGTGCTCTGGGAAGCGCTGATTATCTTCCCCTCGAGGTCGGCAAGGGTGACTCCATCCGGTGCGGCCTCTACCAGGCTTCTGAACAAGGTCTCGGATTCGGCCAGCGCCCGCTCGGTTTGCATCCGCTCTGTGATGTCGCGGTTACTGATGCGACGTCCCTGGGGCGTCCCGTCCTCGCTGTGTACCGGTTGACACATATGGCTGATCCAGCGCTCGGACCCTTCGCGGTTGATGATGCGGAAGTCCAGCTGCATCGCGTGCAGGCTTACGCGCTCACTTTCTCTGTGCGCCAGAATCGTCTCCCGGTCATCGGGGTGGGTTATCTTCAACAGGAGCTCGGGATCCTCCATGAACTCTGCCCGGCTGTATCCGGTTATCCGCTGGCAGGACGGCGACACGTAAGCGCTGCTGCCGTCAGGCCTGCTCCAGATCTCCCAGTCGTAGGTGAAATCAGCGACGGTGCGGAAGCGCTCCTCACTCCGCTGAAGAGCCTCCTCCGCAAACATGCGCTGGGTGATATCCCGGACCAGCGCGACCATGTGTCCATCGCTGCCCCCCGGTTCCCCCTTGGCCGCGATGGAGAGCTCGAACCAGCGAACCGCATCGGGCAGCCTCAAGGAATATGTCAAGCCGCTGCTCTTCCCGGTACGCCTGGCTTCGGCGACCGACTCCATGATGATGTCGGCCGCTTCCGGTGGGAGCACGTCCGCGACCCGCCTGCCGATGAACCTCTCCGGCGATTCGTAGAGGAGCTCGTCCCGGGGAGTGCGATAGTCGAATATCCGGCCTTCGGTGTCCACCTCGAACATCAGGTCCGGGAGGGCGCTCAGCGTCGCTTCGAGGCGCTCGGTGGCGTCGAGCAGCTCGCTGTACGTCGCCCTGATCTCGCTGACGTCCCGCACGATGGCGACCACGCCCTTGATGTTGCCATCAGAATCATTGAAAGGAGAAACGTTCATCTCCCCCGGGAAACGGGAGCCGTCTGCCCTGACGAACGTGTAGTCCATGTAGCCCAGTTTGCCGGAAAGAAACCTGCGCTGGAAATTGGCGCCAGCCCTCTGGCGATCCTCGGGGACGAAGAACTCGAACCCGCTCAGGCCGACCATTTCCTCGGGCCTGTCATAGCCGAACATCTTCAGGGTCCGGGACGAGACGCTCAGGATGTTCGCTTCCAAGTCCGCGACCATCAGAGCTTCCTTTGACAACTCCGCGACTGCGAAATACAGGTCTTCTGATTCCCCCGGTCCAATCATGTGCCACCCCAATACGGGTTTATTGGTCGACGAATCAGCATGCTAACAAGATTGAGATTATTTGTTGCCGCAAACCATCCCTTCTTCATACTACTACCTTCGCACCACATATCAACCATTTCCGGGGAGTTTTTGCTTGGTTCGCGTCGATTTTGCTGTCCTTCGCAGGCGTCCGGGAGGGAAGGATTCCTCGCGTGGTGAAATTGAGTATAATGTTGCAGTGCGTACAGGCAGTTGCGAGACGTATTCTGGCGCCTGCCACGCATGCCGCGGTATGAACGACCCGCAAGAAGTCACATGGCGCATTCGTCTAGCCTGGTTCAGGACGCCGCCCTCTCAAGGCGGTAACAGGGGTTCAAATCCCCTATGCGCCACCACTCCACATCAGCACTCACCTCACCGCATAGGGGATTTGAACCAGAGGGGTCGTTGTCTCCGGCTCGCGGGGAGAGTATCTTCCCGCGAGTCTAACTTGGGGTGTGACAGGCGGACCGCAGGTTCGCCGCCCTCAGGGGGGAGGGACTCCCCCCTAGGGAAGGAGCGGAACCCTTATCAGCCAACCAGCGCCTACTCGATCTCACGCAGGGTGAAGCGACGGTTCATATCCCCTATGCGCCACCATCCGACACCAAACGGAGAAATACCCATTTGAGGCTCATTGGCACATGCCTTGAGGAGTGAATAGACGTTCGTTAATGGAAGCGCCCGCCGGAA
>PMJJ01000024.1 GCA_003157385.1 Actinomycetota bacterium
CGTCGCTCCGCTGGAAGCCGGCGGCGGCAGGATTCAGGCCCGGCCCGAAGAAGAACACACCTAAACTGAAGTTTCGCGAGCTCTTTCCCGGCAAAGATACGGCTGATTTATGCTGTCGCCGGGCCGTTACGTCGAACGCGACCCGGCCCGCAAGAAGAGGATCAGAAGATGGCACCAAGACGAGCTTCCCGCACCGCGCGTCCCAGGATGAACGTCGCCTTCATAGGCAACTACATCCCCCGCCAGTGCGGTATCGCTACGTTCACCTACGACATGGCCACCTGGGCCAAGGCCGCGCTCAACCCCGCCTCCGACGTCTTCGTCGTGGCGATGAACGATCGCCCGGAGGGCTACGATTACCCGCCGATGGTCCGCTTCGAGGTGCAGGCCGGAAACCCGCGGGACTATCCGCGCGCCGCGGACTACCTCAACATGTCGGACATCGACCTGGTCAACCTGCAGCACGAGTTCGGCATATACGGCGGCCCCAAGGGGATCTACATCGCCGACCTGCTGCGCGACCTGCGCAAGCCGGTGGTGACCACGGCGCACACCGTCCTGCCGGAGCCGGAGCCGGACCGGGCGGCCGCGATGGCCGAGGTCGCCGAGTTCTCCGACGCGATAGTGGTGATGAGCCACAAATCCATCGACTTCATGGAGCAGTACTATTCCGTGCCGCGCCAGAAGCTCCACATGATCCATCACGGCGTGCCGGACGTGCCGTTCGCCGACTCCGAGCAGTACAAACCCCGGTGGGGGCTGCAGGGAAAGACGGTCCTGTTGACCTTCGGGCTGCTGCACCCGCGCAAGGGTATCGAGTACATGATCAAGGCCATGCCCCAGATCGTCGAGCGGTTCCCGGACGCGGTCTACGTCGTTCTGGGGGCCACGCACCCGCCGGTGAAGCGTCGCGAGGGCGAGAAGTACCGCTTCTCGCTCAAGAACCTGGCGCGCGACCTGGGGGTCGAGGACAACGTCATCTTCTACGACAGGTTCGTGACGCTCGAGGAGCTGACGCACTTCATCGCCGCCTGCGACATATACGTGACCCCCTACCTCGACATGGACCAGATCGTCTCGGGCACGCTCGCCTACGCCATGGGGCTGGGCAAGCCGGTGATCTCCACGCCTTACTACTACGCGGTCGAACTGCTCGCGGAGGGCACCGGCATCGTGGTGCCCGTGCGGGAGCCCGAGGCCATGTCCGAGGCCACGCTCGACCTGCTCGGCGACCCGGACAGGATGCTCAAGATGCGCAAGAACGCCTACGCCCTGGGCCGGAAGATGATCTGGTCGGAGGTCTCACGGGAGTATGTGGACCTCTTCGACAAGGTCCTGGCGGGGAGGAAGGTCGCACCCGCCGCCCCGGCACAGCGCAAGCCGATACTCCTGCGTGACCTGCCACGCCCGCGGCTCGACCACCTGGTCCGCATGACCGACGGCACCGGCATAATCCATTCCGCGCACTTCGACATACCAGACCGCTCCAGCGGCTACTACACGGAGGACAACGCCATGGCTCTGGCCGTGGCCGTGCTCTCGCACGTCCAGTCCGGCGACGAGACCAGCCACGCGCTCGCCCGGACCTACCTCGGCCTGCTGCAGTACATGCAGAAGCCGGACGGGAAGTTCCATGCCCACCTCAACTACGACAGGACGTTCGCCGATCAGGTCGACGGCCAGGAGTGCCAGGGAAAGGCGCTCGAAGCCCTGGGCATCGCTATCGCTCTGGAGGAAGACGACGCGCTGGTCTCCTTCGCCAAGCTCGTTTTCGACGACGCCCTCAAGGACCTCGACCTCACTTACCCGCGAGCGCAGTCGTACGCCATCTGCGGCTGCTACCATTACCTGACCAGGTTCCCGGGGGCGAGCCTGCCGGAGGCGGCGCTCGGCCGCATGGCGCGCGAGATCGCCGACTCATACGAGCTCAACTCGTCGTCCGACTGGCAGTGGTTCGAGGACGAGCTGACATACGCCAACGGACTCATGCCCCGCGCGCTGCTGCTGGCACACCGCCTGACCAGGGACGAGCGTTACCGTGAGGTCGCGCTCGAGAGCCTCGAGTTCCTCACCCGCACCTGCTACACGCAGGGGTACTTCGACCTGGTGGGGGATCAGGGGTTTTACCCGCGCGGGGGTGAGAGAGCCAAGTTCAACCAGCTGCCGGTCGAGGCGACCTCCCTGGTGGAGGCCTACATCGACGCGTTCACCATTGTCCGCGACGACCGCTACCTGGAGCTGGCGCGTACGGCGTTCGAGTGGTTCCTCGGGCGCAACGCGCTCAACCAGCCGCTCTACGATTTCGCCGACTTCTCCTGCTCCGACAGCCTGATGCTGCACGGGGTCAACCTCGACAAGGGAGCGGAGGCCACCATACACTGGCTGCTGGCGCTGCTGCGCGTGCAGACGGCGCTGCACGTCGGGCCGCTCGAGGGAGCGGTGGCCGTCTCCTGAGGCGAAGCCAACCGTCAAAAGAGGACCGAGGACTCAGTCTCTACAACCGCCTTGCAAACGGATTCTCCGTGCTAGAATGTGGCGTGTCCGACAATGGGAGGCAGGATGAAGAAAGCGACCTTACTGGCGCTCGCGGCCCTGGTTATCGTAACTCTCGTCACGGCTGCGGGCTGCGGCGGCACTACGAAGACGCAAGGCCAGACGACCACGCCCAAGGGCAAGGTCCTGACCAGGCAGCAGGTGGTGGATTTCGTCAATGAAGCGATCCGCTACGCGAAAGCCAACGGCAGGGACAAAGCGGTGGCCGAGTTCAACAACCCCAAGGGCAAGTTCGTGCGCGGCGAGCTCTACATCTACGCCTATGACTGGAACGGGGTCGCTCTCGCCAACGGCGGCAACCCGGCACTGGCCGGCCAGAACCTGATCAACATGACCGACCCGAACGGCGTCAAGGTCATCCAGGATTTGATCAAGGTCGCAAACAGCGGGGGCGGCTGGGTCAGCTACACTTGGCCCTATCCCAAGACCAAGACCAACGAGCCGAAGCTCGGCTACGCCAACAGGGTCGACGACGCATGGTGGCTCGGCTCGGGCATGTACGAGAAGACGCCCTGACGGGTGAGCCCGGGCAGGTGAAAACGGCCCTTGCGAGAAAACACTTATGATCGACTAACAGCGCTCGCCCGGGCGAGGCGAGCCGGCGGCCGTTCAGGGGAAGGACGCGGAGCCCGTGGCCCACGCGCAGGACAGATCACCTAGCGGGTACTTCAGCGAGGATGGGCTGGAGTACATCGTAACCAACCCCCGGCTCCAGCTTCCCTACATAAACTACCTGACCAACGGGCGCTACTGCTCGTTCATCACGCACACCGGCGGGGGCTACTCTTTCTGGAAGCAGCCGCCGGCTTACGGGATCAACCTCTGGGCGCCGGCGCTCGACAACGCCCCCGGCCGCTTCGTCTATATCAAGGAGGGCGACGAGGTCTGGACCCCCAACTGGCTCCCGGTCAGGCGCACGCCGGACTCATGGCTGTGCCGCATCGGGCTGGGCTACCAGCGCCTGGAGACCGAGATGCGCGGGCTCAAGGTCTGGCTCTCCTACCTGGTGCCTCTCGACGCCGACCTGGAGTACTGGATCCTCCACTTCATAAACGAGTCTGACCAGACCAGGCATATCGAGGCCTACCCGTTCGTGGAGCTGCTGCTGGGGCAGCACATGCCGAACATCATCTCCTACTACTCCAACATCCTGTTCAACCGCGTGAAGAGAGTGGGCGACGTGCTGGTCGGGGAGAAGACCTACTGGAACCGCGAGGCTTACGTGCCCAACCGCGAGTGGCCCATCAAGGTGTTCTTCGCCAGCACCCAAGCCTTCGATTCGTTCGAGACCCTGAGAGACTCGTTCATCGGCCCGGGCGGGAGCAGCGCGGACCCGCAGGCCGTGAGGACCGGGGTCCTCTCCAGCAGTGAGAACGACGGGCGAGCGGCTGCGTTCGCCCACAAGTACACGATCGACCTCGAGCCGGGCGAGCAGAAGCGGATCATCATGGCCATGGGGGTCATGCAGCGCGAGGAGGACTTCGACCTCATCTCCTACCACATAAGGCCGGAGGTCTACGAGGAGCGGTTCGAGGCCACCAACCAGTACTGGCTCGACATAGCCTACGGCGACACTGTCTTCACGCCCGACAACCACGTCAACCACTTCCTCAATATCTGGAACAAGTACCAGTCGCGCGTCAACTTCTGGTGGTACCGTTCGGACGGCTCGTACTTCATCTGCAGCGGCAACGAGACCTGGGGCTACCGCGACTCGGCGCAGTGCATACTGGGCGCGCTTCCGCGGTTCACTGACGACGCCTGGGAGCGCATCCAGACGCACATCGGCCTGGTGCGCTCGGACGGCAGCGTGGACCAGGGATATATACGCGACCTGCACCTCCCCTCGGGGATACCGGGAAACATCGACGTGGCCATGTGGCTGCCGATCTCCATCTTCTACTTCCTCAAGGAGAGTGGGAACCTGGACCTGGTCGACGACATCGTCACGACCTTCGACGGCGTGGACATGACGCTCGCGGAGCTGATCTACCGGATCATCGAGAACGTATGGGGCAGGCGCAGCCCACGGGACCTGGTCCTGATCGAGAAGGGCGACTGGAACGACGCCATCAACTACGCGGGGCGCGACGGCCGCGGGGAGTCGACGATGGCCTCGGAGCAGTTGCTGTACCTGTGCAACGAGTACCTCGAGCTCGCCTCGCTGGTCCGCGGGGTGCCGGGGGTCAAGAGCGTCGGCAACGTCGCCAGGTCGCTCAAGGCCGCGCTGGAGAATCACACCTGGGACGGCGAGTGGTACATCCGCGGCACCAACGACGAGGGCGAGGTGCTGGGCGGCAAGGGCAACCGCGTCGGCGAGATCTTCGCTAACGCCCAGAGCTGGGCGGCTATAGCGGGGCTCGATCCGGCGCGCACGAAGCAGGCGATGCAGGCGACCAAAGAGAAGCTCCTGACGGGCAAGGGGTGCGCGCTCTTCCTGCCCGGATGGAAGGAGCCGGACCCGGGAATAGGCATCATCACCCGCTTCGCCGTCGGTACCAAGGAGAACGCGGCGGTGTTCCTGCACGCNNGACGGCGACCTCTACCAGTCGGAGCCCTACGTGTACGCGGAGTACATCATCGGCCCGGAGTCGGAGTACTTCGGGGAGGGCTCGCACTCGTGGTTCACCGGCGGGGCGGCGTGGCAGTGGCACGTCTTCTGGTCGTACATCCTCGGCATCCGGCCGACCTACCACGGCCTGCAGATGGACCCCTGCCTTCCCACCGACTGGGAAGCCATCTCCGCCAGGCGCTGGTTCAGGGGCTCGATCTACGAGATCGAGATAGACAAGCCCAAGGGGATCAGCAAGGGCGTGAAGCGCATCCTGGTCGACGGCGAGGTGATCGAGGGGGACGTGGTGTTTCCCCACAGCGACGGAGAGGTCCATCGCGTGCGCGTGGAGATGGGATGAGGCGGAGTCGCACGCGTCCGACTGGCCCGTTGCCGCTCTCGCGTTTGTTGTAGACTAATGAAAAGTCAGGAGAAGAGATGCCCGACGACGAAGGCCCCAGACTCTCCAAAGAGTCCGAGCAGCTGTACCGCAAGACCAAGGTGCCCCACAAATTCTGCCCTTACTGCGGGACCAGGAACGAGGCCGACGCCGACAGGTGCTCGAACTGTGGTAAGGACATCTCCTGGATGAAAGTGCCCGAGCCCATACCTTCGCAGGAGCCGCCGTATCAGCACCCCAGGAGCATGCCGGAGCAGAAGAAGATCTTCACGACGCGAGCGATAATCGTCTTCGCCCTGATACTGTTGATCCTCCTTGCGCTGATCCTGGTGCTGGTGTTCACAACGACGAGCAAGTCCAAGGCGGAGGGCGTCTCGAACAGGGTGGCGGCTCCGGCCGGCTGTCCCGGTTCATGCCCATCCACCGAGGCCTGTCCCTGCAGGCAGCCGGGGGCTTCTTCCTGCGGTTGCAGGTGACCGCAGGCTCTGTTCAATCGAGCCTGCAGGTGGCCAGCCCGATGCGCTCGCGCCCCACGCGCCAGCCGCTCCGCGCGTTGTAATACATCCACATCTCGTCGCCGATCCTGGCCACGTCCAGCTGGTAGACCAGCGCCTTCTTCCAGCCGTCTCCACCGGGCCCGACAATCGGCCGGTCGTAGACCTGCTCCCAGGCCAGGCCGTCGGGCGATGACATCAGCATGATCGCCGAGCGGGTGCGGCCTTCCTCATCGAGGTAGATGCCGTTGTTGAAGCCGTAGTAGAGGGCCTTCGCCTCGTCGTAGACGACCTTGATCGCTCCCGCCCCCCGGTTGCGCCAGGGGTCGGACTCGTCCATCGGGATCATGGGCTCGGGGCTCTTCCGGTAGGGGCCCGTGATGTCGCCGGCGCTGGCCACCCCGATGTGCCTGGGCTCGCAGAACCCCAGGTCGCGGTGAAACACGACGTTGGCGCTGTAATACATCCGGTAGCCATCACCGGTGGAGACCACACAGGGGTTGCCGGCGTTGCGGGTCACGCGGTTGACCTCCCAGGGCAGCGACGGCGCCAGCACTCTGGAGGGCTTGCTCCACCTCCAGAGGTCGGACGAGGAGCGCACCGCGACGTGCGACCGCAGCTGCGGCACGCTGAACTGCTCGTAGAACATGTGGAAGAGATCGCCGTCCTTGATGACGAACGGCCTGAAGCCTCCGCCGATCTTCGGCTGCCTCTCCCAGGCCAGGCCGTCGCCCGAGATGTAGTGCTGTATTCCGAGGAGCGTGTTGGCAAACAGGTGCCATGTTCCGTCCGGGCTGTCCGCTGGCAGGACGACCGCCGGGTCACCGAGCAGGAACTCGGGGCGCGGAGGCTCGATAAGTGGGTTGTCCGGGTGGTCCACCCAGGTCCGCATGTAGCCGGACTTTCCGTTGCTCGTCATGCGGCCATGATATCACGCGCGGCGGCGGCGACTTACCACGGGCTACTGGGCGTACCCGGCCACGTCGTGCCCGCCGGTCCACTTCCCCTGGAAGTCAAAGTACATCGGTCGCTCGACCATCACCGGGACGTCGGAGGTCACCTTCGCGGAGATGGACAGGCCGGGCCCGGCGTCGCCGTTCACGTCGATGGTGTACCGCGAGTTGGCCCCCACGACATGCTGCTTCGCTATCGGCGCACCCCCCTCGGGGTAGTAGGTGACGGTCATATGCGCTGCCTTCGACCCGGAGTTCTGGATGCAGAGCCATTCGGCGAAGTTGTCCCCGGTGTAGCCCTCGGCGAAGAGCGCTCCGGCCGCGGGCTGCCCCCCGATCACGTCATGCCCGCCGTCCCAGGCGTCGTGGTAGTCGAAGTACATAGGCCTCTCGGCCACGAAGGCGCCCGCCGACGTCAGCTTGACCGAGACGTCCTTGTCCGGGCCGACCTCGCGGTTCACCGAGACGGTCAGCCGCTCGCGGGCCGGCACCGCATAGGTCTTCTTCAGCGGCGCCCCCTGTCCCGGTCCCATGTAGTAGGTGGCATCGACCTTGATCGCCGACGAGCCGGGGTTCTGGACGCAGAGCCACTCCTCGAAGCCGCCCCGCGTCGTCCCCTCGGCGAAGCTCGCCTGGGTGACCGGCGTGCTGGCACCGACCACGTCGTGACCGCCGGTCCATCCGTGGTCGCCGAGCCCGGAGTAGGTGAAGTACATGGGGCGCTCGGCGACGATCGGCACGTCGGAGTGCACGCAGAGGCTGACGTTCTTGTTGGTGCCGACCTGGTCGGCAGCCTTGAACGTGGCGCGAGAGCTCGCGTTGACCGTGGTCGTCCTGTCGGTCTCACCGGCGCCCTCGACCATGTAGCGGAAGGTCAGGTGCGCGGCGGCAGTCTGGGGGTTGAGCACGGTGACGTACTCCTCGAAGCCGGGCAGGGTGGTTCCCTCGGCGAAGTACCAGTCCTGCGCCGGGGCGGTGGCGCCGATCACGTCGTGACCGCCGGTCCATTTGCCCATGTAGTCAAAGTACATGGGCCGCTCCGCCACCACGTTGGCGCTGGTGGAGACGATCCGCATGCTCAGCTCCTTGCCGGCGCCGGCAAGCTGGTTGATGTCGACGGTCAGCCTGCTGGCCGGGCTGAGCGAGTAGTATTGCGATTTGCTGGTGCCGTCGGCGTAGGTGCAGGTCACCCAGGCCGCGGACGACGTCGCGTTGGGGTTCTCCAGGCAGGCGTACTCCTGGAAGTTCTCGCCCGTGTAGCCTTCGGCGAAGTAGAAGTGGGACTTCCACTGCGCGGGCGGCGGCACCGGCGGGTTCGGCGCCGGAGAGCTGCCCTTGAACCTGTTGTAGGCGACGTTGAGGAGTGGCACGAACTCGGCGGTCGCCTTCTGGTTGCCCTGCGTGTTGGGGTGGTCGTCACCGGAGGGGTAGGCCGTGACGTTGCCGCCGTAGCCGACCTGGTGCTGGACCGCGTTGTGCCACCAGCGGTGGTGGTTGCCGTCCGCGCTCCCCAGGTCGTTCAGTCCGGCGCCCTTGCTGGTGAGCACGTTGTAGTAGTCCCAGACGAAAACGTTCTGGTAGGGGTAGCCCGCCAGCCAGTCGTTGACCAGCCAGTTGTTGAAAGCCCGGGCGTTTGCCCCGTAGGTCCCGTCGCTCAGCGGCGGCGCGGTGATCACCACGAAGAGCTTGTCCGGCCTGGTGCGGAAGTAGTTGAGCAGGTCGATGTAGATGCCCTTGGCGTTGGCGACGGTCAGGGTGCCGGGGTCGGTGGTGTCGCTTCCACGCAGAGGGTTTGNNGGGTCCGCACCCATCCGCGAGTAGGAGCAGTTCTGCCCGCTCTCGGAGTAGAGCGCCGAGAGGTAGGTGCCGCTGGTCGGCCCCCTGAACCAGTTGTACCAGGAGCCCGTGTAGGTGTGGTCGCCGATGGTGCCGCCCAGGGTAGCGTCGGCCGGCCCCCACCCGTAGTTGGTGTCGCTCACGAAGTAGTTGTTGTCCCGAAGAGCTACGCCCAGACCGCCCGAGTGCTCGTCGCTCCCCAGGTCCGCCAGCCAGTTCTGGCCGGACGAGTGGTGCACGAAGACGAGCTTCACTGGACTCGCGGGCCTGCTGGGGTTGTCCGCGGCCATGGCCGGCCCGGAAAAGACTGCCAGTACCTGAGCAAGGGCAAGAGCCGCGAGCATCGCCACCGCCAATGTCGCCGCTCCAGGCCTAGTGTGTCGCATCTTTCCTCCTGTCGCTTCGTCCGCTTATTCAGACGCCGCGAGCGGCTTTTCCCTTACTCCTGCTCTCTAATCACATCGAACTGCGGCAGGCGAAAGTTGAGCGGGAAGTCAGAGGTGGAACCGCTCACGGATTATTTTCGACCGTGTCGGATTTTCAGCTTTTTCTCAGGTTGGAGGCCTAGACTCCGAGACGTAGAACGCAATTATCGCGTCTAGTATTTTCAGACGAGGAGGTTGTGTATGGAAGAGACACCAACAGGCGGGACGCCTCCGGAGACGGAGAAGCCCCCCGAGAATACTGAGACTAAAACAACCGAAGAGGTGAAGGCGGAAGCGACGACGGACATCCCCCCGGTTCCCCCCACCCCACCCGCGGCGCCTTACTACGACAGGCCTCTGAAGAAGAAGGACTGGATGCTCTTCGCGCTGATCGCGGTCTCAGTCGTAGCGGTTCTACTGCTGGCAGCGACCATATCTCTCGCCGTGGCCAGATGCGACGGGCGCGAGGGCAGGTACGGCCATCAGATGATGAACAAAAGGTTCTTTGGCAACCCCGGACAGGGTAACCAGGGAATGCCCCGCTTCCGTTACGCCCCCGGAAACCAGGGGCAGCAGAGTCAGCCGCAGGTCCCCCAGACAACGCCTTCGGCTCCCCAGCTTGCTCCGACTCCGGGACAGAGTCCGTAGCGAAGCAAGGACTGGCAGTGGTCGGGAACCCCAGCTGGACCACCCGGCCTCCATGAGAGCAGCGGGAACACCTCCTCCCGCTGCTTTCGCTTTTCCGGGACCGCGCAAAACGGATACAAACATTTGACCCGCCAGTTCTGATAGGTTATAACAATTACCTACCGCCGATATCCGGGTACGAATCGCGGCCGGTTATCGCCGATCGGAAGGGGGTTGCGAAGTGTCTCTCATGAGAAGCTTGGGCAGGCTTGGTGGCAAGATGGGCAGCAACAAGGAGCTGATTGCCGGAGTCATGGAGGGCATGGACCCCCGTGCCGTCGCCGACGCCATCAACGAGAACGCCGGGTTCATGGTGCAGGTCATGGCCAACCTCGACGCCAAAGCGATCGCCGATTCGATGAACGAGTCCCTGGTCTTCATGGGCGACGTCATGAAGTACATGGACCCCCAGAAGGTCGCCGACATGATCAACAAGAACGAGCGCATCCTGCCTCGCTACGTCGAGTGCATCAACCCCAACGTCTTCACCCGCAGCGCGGGCGCGGTGGTATCCAAGCTGCGCTACGCGACTTACAGGCCGCCGATGTTCGCAAAGCCGGGGGAGGAGTCCATAGAGGACTAGCCCGGCGCCGAGGCGAGCCCGCAAAAACACTAAAAGCAACTGAGCCCTGAAAAAGGGCTCTTTTGGTTTGGGCATTGAATACTATTGCGGGCGATAACGTCAAAGGGTGAAAAGCGTACCAGGTACTTTCCGTCCCGTTCGATTTACATCGGCGGTCCGGCAGAGAAGAGCCGAGGAATAGCAGCCGCCATAAAGGGAAGAAGAATGAGTCAGCGTTCGAGGACAAGAGACCTGATGATCTCTGCGGCAGCGGTCGCGGCGCTTGTCGCCGTGGTCGTCTTTCCCGCCGGGATCTCGGGCGCGATCGCGACCGTCCGGGCTCCCGCGTATGCCGCCTCGGGCGTCTCGACGATCCCCGACACCGTTAGGGTGCTGATGCCGGGCGGCTCGGTGGTCACGATGGACATGGACGAGTACCTCAAAGGCGTCGTCCCGGCCGAGGCCGACCCGTCGTGGAACATGGACGCGCTCGAGGCGCAGGCCGTCGCGGCGCGTTGCTACGCAGCTACCGCCCACAACTATCCCAACGCCGACGTCGACACCACCACCAGGTCGCAGGTCTGGACCAGCGCGCACGACCCGCGGACCGATCTCGCCGTCGAGGCCACTCACAAGGTCGCGGCTCTCTACCAGGGCGAGGTCATACAGGCCTATTACTTCGCTCACTGTAACGGGCACACTAAGAACTCCGAGGACGTCTGGGGCTTGTACGTGCCCTACTGCCGAGCCGTTCCTTGCCCTTGCGGCCACACCACCATGGATGGGCACGGCGTGGGCATGTGCCAGGATGGCGCTCAGGTCCTGGCCCAGGCCGGCTGGGACTACCAGGACATACTCAAGCACTATTACACGGGGGTAACCGTCGAGAGCACCGAGGCGGCCGCGCTGGTATGGTACTTCGCCGAGGGGACGACCCGGCCGGGCTTCGTCACTTACTTCTGTCTGGCGAACCCGTCGGACTCGCTCGCCGACGTGACGCTCACCTACCTGCTGGAAGACGGCCGGACCGTTGAGAAGCAGCACGCTGTCGCCCCGCACGCGCGCACCACGGTCGTCGCCTCCGCCGACGTGGGCGCCGGCAACGACTTCTCCTGCCGCGTGGCCTCGATGAACGGGGTCGGCATAATCGCCGAGCGGCCGATGTACTTCTCCTACGGAAGCGGCTGGACCGGCGGTCACGACACGATGGGCGCGACTGAGCCCAAGGCCGACTGGTACTTCGCCGAGGGCACCACCCGCGAGGACTTCGTCACCTACCTGTGCGTCGCGAATCCGTCCGACTCGCAGGCGGCCGTGACGGTCTCATACTACCTCGAGTCCGGCGAGAGCAAGGACACGCTCCACTTCGTGCCGCCGCACACCCGCCAGACCATCGACGCGTCGTCGGACATCGGCGCCGACAAGGACTTCTCCTGCAAAGTATCTTCCGCCAACGGGGTGGGCATCGTGGCCGAGCGGCCGATGTACTTCGATTACCGGGCCAGCTCGCCCGCCGGCCAGCCGGGCTGGACGGGAGGTCACGACGCCATGGGCGCGCCCTACCCCAAGACCGATTGGTACTTCGCGGAAGGGACCACGCGCTCCGGGTTCGCCACCTACTTCTGCCTGGCGAACCCGACCGACAGCAACGCCAGCGTCACGGTCACCTACATGTACACCGACGGCTTCAACCAGGACGCGAAGTACACGGTCGCGCCCCGCTCGCGCATGACCATCGACGCGTCAAGCGACGTGGGGGCGGGCAAGGACTTCTCGTGCAGGATCAGCTCGACGAACAGGACGCCAATCATAGCCGAGCGCCCGATGTATTTCTCGTACGGGAGCGGCTGGACCGGCGGACACGACACGATGGGCACCCCTTACCCCAAGCCGGACTGGTACTTCGCGGAAGGGACCGCGCGGCCCGGGTTCGTCACCTACGTCTGCGTGCAGAACACCTCGGACAAGACGGCCGACGTCAAGCTGCGTTACCTGAGAGGCAACGGCACCACCGCCGAACAGGTGATCGCGGTCGCCCGGGGAAGCCGCTCCACCATCTCGGCCAACGATTTCCTGGGGACCGCCGACGACGCCGCGCACGACTTCGCCCTGCAGGTCACCTGCACCAACAACGCGCCGATAGTGGTCGAACGGCCGATGTATTTCTGCTACGCGGGAGTCTGGACCGGCGGCCACGACACCATGGGCCGCTAAAAACGCGGTGCCAGCGCAAGGTTTTTCCGGCCTGTCAGCAGAACAACTATCCCGGATGGGCTCACAGAAGTTCTTCGGGAGGGACACATGCGAAAGTTCAAGACGCTGCCGGTCCTGCTGGCGTTGCTGATGGCGGCGACGCTCGCCATCGCGCTGGGCGCGGGCTGCGGAGGCTCGGGCAAGAAGCCGCAGATCACCAACCTCGACCCGTCGTCAGGGGTCGCGGGTATAAACATCAACATAGTCGGCGCAAACTTCGGGAACGCCCAGGGCAACAGCGTCGTGCACGTCGGGGTCAAGGTCGCGGACGTCGTCTCGTGGTCGAACGTGCTCGTGGTCGCGAAGGTGCCGACGGGCCTCACGGCAACCGTGCAGCCGATATCGATCCTCACGGGCGCTGGCGAGAGCAACGAGCTCAGCTTCCTGGTGATAGCGAGCAAGCAGCCCGACCGCCAGCCCGGCCAGGTGGAGAACGTCACTCCGATCCAGGCGATGCAGGCGTTTGAGAAAAAGAAGGGCGTCAGCACCACCGGCTGGACCTACAGCGTGGTCAAGCTGAGTAGCGTCGACCCCAACTGGAAGATCGACTCCGGTGGCACCGCCAACGGCACCACCACCTACTTCCTGCTCAAGAAAGTGAACGGCAACTGGACGGTCGTTGACGCCGGGACCACCCTGTCACCCGCGCAGCTCAAGGCGGACGGCGCGCCCAGCGACCTGCAGATACAGCTGCCCCCGCCCGCGCCGCCGGTCAAGTCCGAGATCCAGACGATACTCGACTACCTCAATGGCAAGGGCACCGACACCAGCGCGGTCACGGTCTCGTTCATCAAGCAGAGCGCGACCGACCCGACCTGGGAGCTGTTCAACGCGGACTGGCCCGCGCAGGCGCAGATCCCCGACGCCCGCATCGTGCTCCACAAGGAGAACGGCCAGTGGGTGGTCAGGGCCTACGGCGCCGACGTGAGCAACACGCCGGGAATGCCGTCGGACCTGGTCCAGTAGGATAGAGAGAACTGAAAAGGGCCTCGCGCCGCGGGGCCCTTTTTTACTTTTCCACGTCGACCCAGGTGGGACCGGCCCAGCCCATGTGTCCGTCATCCTGGATCACGCGCAGGTAGTAGAAGGAGGACTCGCGGAGGCGCTGGTCGGTCCAGTCGATGACCGCTTCCGGCCCGGCGCTGCTCTCCTGCCACACCGACCGGTAGCCGCTGGAGTCGAACTTCACCAGCTCCACCAGCTCGAGCCCGGCGGTCCCGATCACGTGGCCCGTCACGGATGCGCTTCCCGCGGAGATCTCCGAGCCCTGGTGGGCGCCGTTGACCCAGAACTCGATCAGCATCCTGGGACCTGTCGTGCCGCAGACCCGTCGCTCCCACATCGCGCGCCAGGTGGCTTCACGGGTGTGCGAGACGGAGAACAGGCCGGTGACTCCGCCGCTGTACAGCTGGGTCGGAGCGCGCCGGGGGTCGCCCGCCGAGATGTGCTCGTCGCTTCCCGCTATCAGCCCGAGCCTGCAGCCCGAGGCCAGCGCGTCCCGCACGTAGCTTCCCGAGTCAGGCCCCGCGTACTCCTTGCCCAGCACCGCGCGGACCAGGGCGCCCTTGGCGCCCTCCATCATGCCCGCGTGGGAGATCGGCCGGGGACATCCGTAGAACTCCGAGTTGCCGTGCCGCGAGTAGACCTCGACCAGCCTCTGCATGGAGGCCCCCTCGCCCTCGGACGAGTCTCGCGGCCCGAAGTCGAAGCGCATCTCTCCGGCGTGCAGCTTCCACGCCGGGTGGTGCGGGATCACCATCGCGTCGCGCCCGGCAAGAGCCGAGAGCAGAGCGCCGGGCGTCGAGTAGCGCTCGTCGGTATGCGGCAGGAACACCGGGCTTTGGCCGGGGCCGAACAGGACGTTGCGGTGGCCCTGGCGGTGGTTGGTCCATTCGTAGGTCCTCAGGGTGACGAACCGGCCGGGGTGATAGTGGTCGTCCGCGGCGCGCATCATCAGCTCGAACTCCTGCTCAGTGCGTGCCCTCTCCTCGCCGAAGCTCCAGGTGTCGTGGTCCGAGACGGCGGTGTAGTCCCAGCCGAGCAGGTCGCGTGCGCGGTGGTAGAGATAGCCGGGCTCCTGGGTGCCGTCGGAGACTATCGAATGCGTGTGCAGGTCTCCCCACAGCAGGCGGTAGCCCGCGTTCCTGCAGACCACCGGGTTGCTCACGCCCTCGACCCCGCGGCCCTGTACAGACACGCGTATCCGGCCCAGGCCGTGGCTGGACGCACCCGCCGCGAACCAGGCGGTCCCCCTGCCACTCTCGGTCATGATGACGCTGCCCGGGCCGCCGACCGCTCCCTCGTAGGAGATGTCGAGCGGGCCGGCGAGGGCGGGGGACAGGTGCCCTCGCGCATCGACGCACCTCACCAGCACGCGGAATCTCTCGGACGGCGCCACCAGCGTCGGCGCGATCACCTCGAGGGCCGCGGGTTCGCCGCCCACGGCATCGATGCTACCCAACGACGCGTCGAGCTCGAAGTCGCCTGTCCCGTGGCGGTCGACCTCGCAGGCCAGGTCGGTGGTGATGATCCCGGCCGGCGGGCGCAGGCCCGAGCCGGCGCCGAGCACGAACTCGACAGGGTCCCCTTCCGCGAGCGAGCCCTGCTCCAGCCGCGCGGTGATCTTCAGGTTGGCCATGAACGCGTCGCGCGGGTCCATGCGCTCGAGGTCGCGGCCGAGCTTCTGCATCAGCTTGCGCTTGAGCCACATCAGCTGGGTGCGATCCATCGCCTTTTCCATCATCGACACCGAGATGACCACGTCAGAGGAGGGCGCGCGCACCTCGACGTAGTTGTTGCGCGAGGGGTCCTTGCGCTGCAACCGGCCCCAGCCGTTTCCCCATTGCATCCTCATCTGCCAGGCGTCCGGACCCAGTCGCAGGACCTTACCCGGACAGAGGCGGATGACACCGCCCTCCTTCAAGCCGCCTTTCCCCACCGTGTAGGTCACGGTCACCGGCAGCGGCTCACCACCAGCGGTCAGCTCCGCGGGCTCGACCTTGCATGCGCCCCATGCGACCGGCTCCGTCACCGGCTGCGGACGCCCGTCCTCGAGCGTCCTCACCAGCAGCAGGAACGCCAGGACCAGGGCGAGCGGCGGGAAGAGAACGAGCGCGGCAAAGGCAGCCATAACGATCAGGATGGTCTTTTGCGAACCGCTCATCTTGCCCAAGCCACGCCCCCGTGAGACAGCCTGTCCAACTACTCCAGTGACTAAACTAACACAAGCCGCGCGCATGGATAAGATGCACCGCCGGCCCCCATGCGGCCGCCCGCGCCTGTGTTATCATCCTCGGTGGACTGACGCTCCCGGGCTCGTGGCCCGAGGGCCCGCGCAAAACAGTGAGGTCGGCATATGCGTAAGACGACGAAGTGCTTTCTTCTCGGGCTGCTGGCGGCGAAGCTCGGCGGACTCGCCTACATCGCGGCGCGGCTCAAGCTCTCGCTTCCAACCACCGGCGGCGAGCTTTCCATCTCTTGCCTGGATTCTCCGGTAGAGGTCATCTTCGACCACGCCGGCATCCCCCACATCACGGCGCAGAGCGAGCTCGACGCGTTCCGGGCGCTGGGCTTCGTGATGGCGCAGGACCGCATGGTCCAGATGCAGACGATGCTGCGGCTTGCCAGGGGGACCCTGGCCGAGGTGGTCGGCACCATGGGCGTCGAGATGGACCGCTTCATGAGGACGATCGGCCTGTCACGCATCGGTGACGAGGTCGCGGCGAACCTCGACCCGGAATCCCGCGAAGCTCTTGCCGCCTACTGCGAAGGCGTCAACGCTTATCTGGAAAGGGGCGCCTCCCGCCTCCCGTTCGAGTTCATGTTCCTCAAGGGCCGCCCGGAGCCCTGGACGCTGGGAGACTGCATCGCGCTGGGCGAGCTGACCACCTGGCTCCTCGACTCGTTCTGGCTCGCCGACCTGATGCGCGAGAAACTCATCAGGGCTCTTGGCCGCGAGCGAGCGCTCGAGCTATTGCCCGAGACCGCCCCTTACAACAACCCGCCGGTGAAGGTCGACGGACCCGGCCCGGCGGCAGAGACCCTCGAGCCCGGTGAAGAGATCGACTGGGGCTTCGACGTCGAGCCCGCGGGCGGGCACTGGGTCCCGCACCTGGGCGGAGTCCCGATATCGGTCTCGGGCTCCAACAACTGGGCGCTGGCCGGCAAGCGCACCACCACCGGCAAACCGATCCTCTGCGGCGACCCGCATATCCAGCACAACGCCCCGGGGATGCTGTACATGTGCCACCTGAAGTCGCCCGGCAACGACATCATCGGCGCCGGCTTCCCGGGCCTGCCGGTCATCCCGTACGGGCACAACGGCTACTGCGGCTGGTCGGCCACCAGTCTCTGCCCGGACACCCAGGACCTCTACGTCGAGACCTTCGAGTCTGACACCTCTGAACGCTATCTCTGCGACGGGGAATGGACCGAGCCCGAGGTAATACACGAGCACGTGAAGGTGCGCTTCGGCAAGGACCGCGCGCTGAGGATAGTTGTGACCAGGCACGGCCCGATCATCAAGCGCAAGGGCGACAAGGGCCTGGCGCTCAAGTGGGTGAGCCAGGACACATCCCTCGACTCGCTGAACGCGATGCTCAAGCAGAACCGTGCCCGTTCCTGGGAGGAGTTCGTGGGCTCGATCGAGAACTTCGTCGGCCCGGCCCTCAGTCAGGTCTACGCGGACGTCGACGGCAACATCGGCTACCTCGCCGCCGTGAAGATCCCCAGGCGCGCCAGCGGCGATGGGACCATCCCCTGTGACGGCGCTTCAGGCGCGGCCGAATGGGAGGGCTATGTCCCGTTCGAGGCGATGCCCCGCTCGCTCAACCCCGAGGAAGGATTCATCACCACCGCCAACTCGAAGATCGTGAGCGAGGGCTTTGGCGAGCTGATAACCAAGGCGTGGGAGGCCCCTTACAGGAACGGCAGGATCTCCGAGCTGCTGCGCACGCGTGAGAAGTGGGCGCCCGGAGACATGCCGCTGATCCACGCGGACGTGTTCACGTTCCCCGGCAGGACTTTTTCTGAGCTCGTGGTGCAGGCGGCGTCGAAGGCCACTTCGGACGAGCTGTCGCCGGCGGCTCGAGAGGCTGTCGAGCGCCTCGCCGGCTGGGACTGGCAGGCGCGGTCGGACTCGGTCGCGATGACGCTCTACGTTTTCGCATGGGACCAGCTGCGCGAGACGCTGCTGCGCCACCGGCTCGGCAGCACTCTGTACACCGAGTATGTCACGACCTGGTCGACGGTCAGCCTGGCGGTCGAGAACGCCATCGCTTCGCGGGACCCGTACTGGCTCCCGCCTTCCGTGGGCTCCTACGAGGAAGCCGCACTCGACGCCCTCGAGAAGGGGATCGCCGAGATAGAGAAAGTGTACGGCACGGCCGAACAGTCATCCTGGAAGTGGGGTCGCGTGCACTACCTGACCTGCCTGAACCTGCTGGGGCTGTTCTGGCCACTGGACAAGATCTTCAACGTCGGCCCGGTCCCGCGCGACGGTGAGGCCGATACGGTAAACGCCTCGCCTTCGGCGGGCGATCCCCTCACGCAGCTACTCGCCAGGGGGACGATGGGAGGGTCGACCGACATGGCCCTGCTGCCGGACCCGGAGAGCCGCGCCGCCTACGCCGGCCCCGTCCTGCGCATGATCATCGACTTCAGCGACCTCGACAACTCGAGGGCGGTGCTGGACGTCGGTCAGTCGGGGCACCGGTTGAGCCCGCACTACAAGGACCACTTCCCGGTGTGGTGCCGGGTGGACTACCTGCCGCTGCCCTACACGCGCGCCAAGGTCCTCGAGCAGGCGGCAAGCACTCTGATGCTGGTGCCCTGAGCCCGGTCAGTCGGGCTGCGTCCGGCGGGAGGCGGAATCGCGTATGGTGAACTCAAAGACCGCGCCCTTATCGTTGCGCGCGGTGATCTCGCCCCTGTAGACCTTGACGATTTTCTCGACCGTGGCCAGACCTATCCCGGTGCCCCCGCTCTCACCCTTGAAGAACGGCTCGAAGAGGTGCGCCAGTGAGCTGGGAGCGATGCCCGGCCCGTTGTCCCTCACCACATACCGGTGCGCCCCGTCGGGGTCGTCGCCGGCGTAGTTGACGGCGATCACCGGCGAGTCGACCCGGCAGTACTTGACAGCGTTGTCGAGGAGGTTTGCAAACAGCTGGTAGATGTGCGCCTCGTTGGCGTGGACCACACCAAGGTCGCCGTTCACATCGACCTTTATGCCGCCGGCCTCGATGGTCTGCTTCTTCTCGTCGAGGATCGTCGCCACCACGGCTGACACCGACACATTGGTGAGGTCGACAGGAGTCTGCCCGGCCTCGGCAAGCTCCAGCAGCTCGCTGGTGAGGTCGACCGCGCGGGCGACGTTGTTGGTGATCAGGTCGGCCAGCTCGGCGATGTCGACTCCCTCGGTGGACGGCCTGAAGCCGGACTTGGCGGCCTCGTCCTTGAGCAGGCCGGTGGCCAGCATGGCTGTGGAGAGCGGCCCCTTGAGGTCGTGCGAGACCGTGTGGGCGTACTGTCGCAGCTCCTGCGTAACGGCGCTGAGCTCGGTCGCCATCCGGTTGAAGGCGTCCGCGACCTCCTTGAACTCGTTCTTGTGGCCAATGTCTATCCTGGTGTCCATTTCTCCCGCGCCCATCCTTAACGCGCCATCTTTCAACGCGTCGATCGAGCTGGTCACGTCGTGCATCAACAGCGCGGAGATGAGCGCGATCACCACCAGGCCGACGGGGGCGAAGATCAGAGGCATGAGCCTGGCGGTGTTGGAAGAGCTCTTGGAGTTGGCGTCCGCCCGAGCCGCGTTGGCCTGCTCCACCACGATGGCGGACTCCAGCCCGGGCACGAACGTGTTGCGGTAGGCGTCGTCCGCCTTGGTTGCCAGGACCACGGCCTCGTTCACGTCGCCGCGGTCGCTGGCCTCGGTAGCCACGTCGACCGTCGCCCCGATGGTCGAGAAGGTCTTGGACAGCGACTCCACCCGCAGCAGCTCGCTGGCCTGCCCACGTCCCAGGTCCGTGTTGCCCGAGAGCTTGATGTTGCCCTTGAGCGAGTCCTCCCAGCTCGCGAACGAGGCCTCGACGCTGGGGTTGTAGTCTTTCTTCTCGTACGTGGTTCCCCGCGAGGCCTCCAGGTCGTCAGCCTTGTCGAGCTCGAAGCCGGCGTACTTGGCGACCGCCTGGGCGTTGGCGAGCCGCTGCAGGGAGAAGCGCACCTGGTCGTCGTT
>PMJJ01000045.1 GCA_003157385.1 Actinomycetota bacterium
CCAACCCGTTTGGCAACAGGCCCGTGAGATTCATGCGGGGAAATACTTCCCCCGGCCCCCCTGTAGGTCGAGGGTTCAAATCCCTACAACTGAGGAGTGGTTGCTGGTGAGGAGTGGTGGAGCTGGAGGGATTTGAACCCTCGACCTCATGCCTGCCAGGCACGCGCTCTCCCCCTGAGCTACAGCCCCGTGGTGTTCATTCGCGTGTGTAATGATAAACGTATGCTCCATGGCGCTCAAGGGCGCGCTGTGGGGCTCGGTTTGTCGCACGTCATTATCCAGTTGTGGCGGCACGTGCTATCATCGACAGGTCCCAACTAGGAAAGGAACGCTTCAGTGAAGAAAATCTATGCTGCGCTGGTGATGGTGATCGTGGCCGCAATCGCTCTCGCGGTGATCGCCGGCTGTGGTGGGACCAGCACCACGTCGTCCACCACCGGCGGCTCCAACCCGCAGACGGCCGTCACCAACTTCCTCAAGGGGATATCGGAGATGAACTGGGACCTCTACTCCGGCTCGATCCTGCCCGAGAACCTCAAGGCTCTTAAGGCGAGCGACCTGGCGGCGCTGAAGAAGCAGTTCACCACCGGTACCACCAAGACGTCCTTCAGCGGGCTCACCATGAAGACCGACGTCAACCCCAAAGATAAGACCCAGGCGACGGTGACCATGACTGGCGGTACCATCACAAGCTCGGCTGGGGCCACCTCGGCGCCGACCGTCCAGAACGTCGTGGATATGCCGATGGCCAGCAGGACGATCTACACCCGGCAGTACAAAGGCAAGTGGTACATCGACATGGCGGCCATGTCGCAACTGCAGCAACAGCAGCAGCAGCAGTCGACCACACCATCGACCACGCCGGCGACGCCATAGGCCTGACCCGGCGGGATCGCTCAGGCGCGGGTCGCGCGAAGTATCTTGAGGCCGCAGGGCTCCGGCTCGACGATGATGGATTCGTCGACCGCCAGGCCTGACCCGGCCATCAATGCTTGCCAGCTCTGGGGGGTCACCAGGTATTCTCCGTCCTGTTCGAGGCAGTACACCAGCGTCCTGAGCAGGACGTTCATGTGCCGGTAGGCGCCGCTCTCCAGTGAGCAGAGAGCCCAGGCGACGGTCTTGTCGATCACGTCGCGGTACCACAGCGGATCCGGCGGGCCGCCTTCGACGTCCACGAACACGTCCATGTAGAGCAGCTTCCCACCGGGGGCGGTGACCCTCGCGATCTCTCGCGCAACCCGGCCTTTATCCTCGACGGGCACGTGGTGCAGCGCCAGACTCGATATCACCAGGTCGAACCCGCCGTCGGCGGCAGGGATTTCGGTGGCGCCGCCATCGACCACCTCGACTCTCTCCTGGCCCGCGAAGCGCTCGGAGCAGGTCTCGCGCATGCCCTCTGACGGGTCGACCGCGAGAACGGTCGCCGCCGGAAGGCAGTCGAGGGCCACCGCGGTCAGGTTGCCGGTCCCGCAGCCCAGGTCCAGCACCCGCCTGGCGCCGGTATCTGCGATGAGCCCGCCCATCTGACGGAGCATGCCCGTGTAAACGGGATCCTCGGTGAAGACCCCGTCGTACTGCTTGGAGAAGTTGTCCCAGTCCGCCATCATGCGCTCCATTTCCAGGTAAGTTCGGCCGGAGAATACCGGCTCAGCAGGGCCGAGGATTGAGTGCGTTCTAGTTCAGGAGCCCGGCGGCGCCGCATCTGGCGCGCGTGTGCGCCACTCGACGATGGGGACGTTGCCCCAGAGCCTCTCGAGGTCGTAGAACGCGCGGTCCTCGGTTAGAAATACGTGAGCGACCACGTCCACGTAGTCCAGCAGTATCCAGCGGCCGAAGCGCTGTCCCTCGCGGCGGGCCGGCTTGTTGCCCTCTTCCCGCAGCCTCTCCTCGATTGCCTCCTGGATCCGCCTCACCTGTCGCTCGTTGCGCCCGCTGGCGATCACGAAATAGTCGGTGATGCCGAGGGTGTCCCTCATGTCCATTATCCGCACGTTCTCCGCCTTCTTGTCGTCGGCGGCCTGTGCGGCCAGAATTGCGGTTTGCTCAGCGGTCAGCAATAAAGCGTCTCCAGGTCCTCGAGACCTCCTTGTCCAGCGTGAAGCCTCACTTGCTCGCGAAATCCTTGCCTATTATCACGCTGATGTCCGACACCGTCTGCGACGACTGCTGCTGCTGGATCGTGCCGACCTCCAGCTCGTTGCGCAGTTGGTTGGCGGCCGCCAGTATGTTTGGATCGGCGCTGTAGACGATTATCAACGTGTCGGGATGGTTGAAGTTATCGGCATTTCCCGAGTTGACCACCTGGAACTTGGCGAGGTCGATAGCCGCTGATGCCTTGGCCCCGATCCCGGGAACGCCGCAGCCGTTGAGAAGCTCCAGCCTGACCCTCTTGGCGGCGTTCACGGTCGAGCCCGATTTCACGTACTTCTTGACGAAGGCCGGCAGGGCGGTGGTGTCCACCCGGTGCACCACCGTTTTCTCGAACTTGAACTCCTTGACCGGCAGCACCACAGGCTGGAGGCTCGAGCCTTTCAGCGAGGCATAAGCGCTCAGCATTCCCGCGAGCTCCTTGTTGGAGGCGTTGGT
Source organism: Actinomycetota bacterium (assembly GCA_003157385.1). GTDB lineage: Bacteria > Actinomycetota > Geothermincolia > Fen-727 > Anoxymicrobiaceae > FEN-680. Next base: position 2,587 of record PMJJ01000045.1, read on the forward strand.
GTCGAACAAGTTCCCGTTCTTGGCCATGAACTTGCCGGTGTCCACCCCGCGGAACATCGCCAGGAACTGTGGCGCATAGGCGGCCTGGGTCATGGCGAGGTCGACCTCTTTGCCGGCGGGACAGTAGGTCAGGTAGGAGGCGAGCGTGGTCGCGTCCACCGTCTGCCTGCCGGGTTTGAGGTCCAGCGTCACGCCAAGGCTGGGGTCCTCGAAAGAGACCCTGGATGTGACGTCCACCGGGAACTTGTCGCCCAACTGCATGAGTATCATCCGCAGGTCGCGGTCCGTGCCCATCACGTAGCGGTCCACCTGGGTCCCCAGCACGTTCTCGACCGTGACCAGGGTGCTGCTGATCTTCTGGTCGTCGGTCTCCACCAGATTGGAGAGCTGGTCGGTGCCCATGCCCGGGGTGTTGACCAGCAGGTCGCTCGGAAGAAAGATGAGGCTGCCGGTCCTGGCCTTTGAGTCGTAGGAGGCCAGCACGACGGTAGACTGGAAGGTCGCGCCGTCTATCTGCTTGGTTATGCTCAACAGGTAGTTCGCCGTCTTCTTGCCCTCGGGCAAGAAGTCCGCGGCTACCACCTTCTTGGAGGACTTGAGCGGCCAGGCTGACTTTATCTGCCTGCCCAGCCAGGTGAAGCCGTGTGCGGTCTTGGTCCAGGCCTTGTCGAACGGGGCCACCTTCACCGCGGCGCCCAGTATCACGAAGATAGCGATGAGGACCACCAGCGCGACAAGCCACTTCCACAGCTTGTGCTTCTTCTTCTGTTGCTGCATCCGCTTCTGCGTGCGGTAACCTACGTACTCAGCCAATGATTCTTCTTTCAGCTCCTCCGCCCGGAGGAGCCATAATAGTCTTACCCGTCGCCTCTCGGTTCACCTTTCAGGTAGAGGCCCGAAGCCTCGATGTACTCCCAGACGCCCTCGGGCACCATGTATCTGTAAGGCCTGCCGGATGCCGCTCGCTCCCTGATGTCGGTGGAGCTTATGGCCAGCGCCGGTATCTCCATGCTATAGACGTTGTCGAGCGCGTCCGCGCCCTTGCTCGTCTTCTCCGGCAGCGCATCGCGGAGGCTGGCCAGAGGGAACCCCGGCCTGGTGGCGGCGATGAACGCGCTCTCCGCCAGCAGCTCGTCCGGGTCCTTCCAGGTAAGTATCTCCAGGATGGCGTCGGCACCGGTGATGAAAAACAGCTCCACGGACGCGCCGTGAACCTCGCGCAGGTGGCGCAGGGTGTCGATGGTGTAGGACAGGCCTTCGCGCTTGAGCTCGACGTCGGAGACGTCCAGGAACGGGTTGCCCCGTATGGCGATGCGGACCATCTGAAGCCTGTCGGCCGCCGGGCTGTGACGTACCCCTGTCTTATGGGGCGGCCTCGCGGAAGGTACGAAGACGACCTTGTCGAGCCGGAACTGGCACCTGGCCTCATCGGCGGCCACCAGGTGGCCGATGTGAATGGGGTCAAAAGTACCCCCCATTACACCAAGCCTCACCTGGCTTCACCTTCCCGCTCGCGTCCTCTTATCGAGGCCCCGAGCTCTTTCTGCAGCGACGCGATGACGGCGTCGAGCCTGCGGTGCGCCTGCTCGTCGGTGAGCGTGCCCGAAGCCGAGCCGAACTCCAGCGCGTAGGCCAGGCTCTTCTTGCCTTGCGCCACCTGTGGCCCGCGATAGACGTCGAAGAGCCTCACGGACTTCAAGGTGTCGCCGCCACTCCGGCGTATGACCCGCTCGACCTCGATCGCGTCAGCCGCCTCGTCGACCACCGCGGCCACGTCGACCTTGACGTTGGGGAACCGCCCTACCGGGCTGTAGACGCTCTCGTTCGCGGCCGCCAGCAGCGGGGCCGCAAGCAGCTCCCCGCAGTAGATGTCTCCCTCGAGGTCGAAGGCCGAGGCCACCCGGGGATGCAACTGCCCAATGTAGCCGGCGTATTCGTTCCCCGCCGAGAGGACGGCCGCACTCATCGGCACCAGGAATTCCTCAGACGCGCGCCCGAACTCCAGCACCGTGATGCCCAGGACATCCGCGAGGTTCTCGACTATTCCTTTGAGGTCGAAGAAATCGCACGCTGTCTGTCGGCCCGACCAGTGTTGTGGATGGAGGTCTCCTGCCAGCAGCAACGCCACGGTGTCGATCTCCACCGGAAGCACTTCCTCCCCCTGCGATATGAACGCCCTCCCCGCCTCGAAAAGCGCCAGGTCCTTGCTGCCGCGGTTGATGTTGCCGCCCGCCACCCGCAGCATCCCCGGCAGCAGGGTCGTGCGCATTCCCTCGCCCGTTTCGGCGAGCGGGTTGAGAAGGGTGACTACCCGGCGGCGCTTGTCATCGTCGGCGAGCCCCAGCAGGTCGAGGTCCGCGGGGTTCATGAAGCTGTAGGTCACCGCCTGCGACAGGCCCTGCGCGGTCAGTCCCGCAAGCATCTTCTTCTCCAGGCGCTGCTGCGGGGTCAGCCCGGCGGCCAGCCCGCCGCCCTGCGGCACGGTCTCGGGGATGCGGTCGAAGCCGTTGATGCGCGCGACCTCCTCGACCAGGTCGATCTCGCGCTCGAGGTCGGGTCTGAAGGTCGGCACCGTCACCGTGAGCGCTTCCCCTGCTTCGACCCTGGCGCCCAGGCTCTGGAGTATGCCGGCCATCTCCCCGGCGCCGAGGTCGGTCCCCAGCACCTTGTTCGCGCGCGACGGCCGCAGCTCGAGAGTCCTCGGTTTTATCTCCTCGGGGTAGGCGTCGATCTCTCCGCTCGCGACCTGCCCGCCTGCGAGCTCGTTCATCAATCGGGCGGCCCTGGCGGCCGCGAACGCCGTACCCCCGGGATCGACCCCGCGCTCGAAGCGCGCCGAGGCCTCGGTGCGTATGCCCAGTCGCTTGGAGGTCAGCAGTATAGACGTCGGATCGAAATGTGCGGACTCGATGAGGATGTTGGCGCTGCTCTCGGTCACCTCTGAGTCCTCGCCTCCGATGATGCCGGCGACGGCCACCGGCCCCGAGGGGTCGGTTATGACCAGGGTGGCCTCGTCTAGCTGCCTGTCCACTCCATCGAGAGTCCTCATCGGCTCGCCCCGGGCGGCGCGCCTGACTATGATGGTGCGCTCCGCCAGCAGGTCCAGGTCGAAGGCGTGCAGCGGCTGGCCCAGCTCCAGCAGGACGTAGTTGGTCACGTCGACCACGTTGCTTATGGGGCGCAGGCCCGCAGCGGTCAGGCGCCTCTGCATCCATGCCGGCGACGGCCCCGTCTTCACTCCCATGACCGCCCTGGCGGTGTACCTCGGGCAGCCTTGCGGGTCCTCGAGTATCACCCTGGCGAGCGTGTCGACGGGCGGCCCGGACTCGTCGAGCTCCACCGACGGAAGGCGTAGCGGAGCGCCGGTGAGTGCCGACACCTCCCGGGCCACACCCACCACTGACATGCAGTCGGGCCTGTTGGGTGTTATCTCCAGCTCGAGCACTATGTCCTCGAGCGGCAGTGCCTGGTGTACGTCGGCGCCCACCTCGGCGTCGCCGGCGAGCTCCAGGATCCCGGTGTGGTCCTCGCTGATGCCGAGCTCGGCCGCGCTCAGCAGCATCCCCGCGCTCTCGACACCCCTGATCTTCGCCTTCTTCAGCGGCTTGCTCGAGACAGCCGGGAGCCTGGCGCCTTCGCGTGCGAACGGATATTTCATCCCGGCTCGCACGTTCGGCGCGCCGCAGACGATCTCACGCACCGTCTCGCCGTCGTCCACCACCACGATGCTGAGGGTGTCGGCGTTAGGGTGAGGCTTTACCTCGCGCACGTCGGCGACCACGACTCCGCTGATGCCGCCGCCCAGCGTGTGGACCCTGTCCACCGCCGTGCCCGACATCGACAGCGCGTCCGCGAGCTCCTCCGCCGTCATCTCAATGTCTATGTACTCTTTGAGCCACTCGATCGATATTCGCATCGTCCCGCCTAGAACTGTCGCAGGAAGCGCATGTCGTTCTCGAAGAAAACGCGCATGTCGTCAACGCCGTATTTCAACATCGCTATTCGCTCGACTCCCCCTCCGAACGCGAAACCGGTGTACTTCTCCGGGTCGTAACCGACGTGGGAGAAGACGGCCGGGTCGATCATCCCGCAGCCCATGATCTCCAGCCATCCGACGCCCTTGCACAGCGAGCATCCCCCGCCCGCGCAGACGAAGCAGGAGACGTCGACCTCCGCCGAGGGTTCGGTGAACGGGAAGAAGTGCGGCCTGAAGCGCACCGCCCGCTCCTCGCCGAACAGCTTGCGGGCGAACACCTCCAGCGTGCCCTTGAGGTCGCCCATGGTTATATCCTCGCTGACCGCGAACCCCTCGACCTGGTGGAAGACCGGGGAGTGGGTGGCGTCAATCTCGTCCTTGCGGTAAGCCTTTCCCGGGCTTATCACATAAAGCGGCGGCCTCTCCGACTCCATCACCCTCACCTGCACCGGCGAGGTGTGGGTGCGCAGCAGGATGTCCTTGGGGTCGTCGCTTACCGGGTCGGAGCGGCGCACGTACAGGGTGTCCTGCAGCGATCGCGCCGGGTGGTGCGGCGGCGTGTTGAGCGCCTCGAAGTTGTAGAAGTCGAGCTCGACCTCCGGCCCGGCCACCACCTTGTAGCCCAGGCTCACAAAGATGTCGGTGACATCGTCGATGACCCGCGCCAGCAGGTGGTCGTGGCCCTGCGGCAGTCTCCTGCCGGGCAGCGTCACGTCGGTGGCCTCGCGAAGCAGGCGCTCCTTGGTCTCGGCGTCCTTGAGCCTGGCCGCTCTGGCGGTGAGCTCCGACTCCGCCAGAGTCCGCAGGGCGTTGCCGATCTGGCCCAGGGTGCGCTTCTCCTCGGGCGGAAGCGAGCCGAGGCCTTTGAAGACCGCGGCTATGGAGCCTTTCTTGCCCAGCAGCCTGACCCGCGTCTCCTCGAGCTCGGCGGGCGTACCCGCGGCCTCGATGGCATCGAGCGACTCTCGCGCCAGCGCGGCCAGCTCCGGCCGCTCCTGCGTGAGCTGCTCGATCTCGTTCATGGAGTTCTCGTCCATCTCAACCCCCACCGCCGTCCCGCCTCTGGCGCAGCGCCTCGAAGAGCACCACCGCCGCGGCGGAAGCCACGTTCAGCGACTCGGCCTTCCCCGGCATGTCTATGTACACCGTACCGTCCAGGTACGATCGGTCCTCGTCAGGAATCCCGAACGCCTCGTTACCCACCACCAGCGCGACCGGCCGTGAGAAGTCCTCGTCCAGGTAACTGCGATCTCCCCCGGGGTCAAGCCCCAGGATTGAGCCCTTTCCTTGAAGGTCCGCACTGAGCCTGGCAACGTCAACGTCGCGCGCCATCGGCACGTGGAAATGCGAGCCCGCCGCGGACCGAACCACCTTGGGGTTGTAGAGGTCCACGCTGCCCGCGGTCATGACGAACCCATCGAGGGCGGCCGCGTCCGCGATGCGCAGCAGCGCCCCCAGGTTGCCCGGGTCCCTCACCTGATCGGCGACCAGCAGCAGGGAGACCTCGCCTTTGATGAGCTCGTCGTAGTCGGCGGTCACTTGCTCCATGATGCCGACTATGCCCTGCGAGGTGACCACGTCCGATATCCAGTCCATCAGGGGCTGGCTCACCTCGTGCATCTGGACGGGCTCGTCAAGCCGCCTCCTGATGTAGCCGGCCTCCTCGGCGCGCGAGTCCACGTACGCCAGCTCCTTGAGTTTCGTGCCGGAATCGAGGCCTTCGGTTATCAGGTTGAGCCCCTCGACCAGGAAGAGGTCGAACCTGTCGCGGTAGGTGCGTCGTGAGAGCTTTCTGAACCGCTTGACGACCTCGTGGTTGCGGCTGGTGATCGGACTCAGCATGAGTCGCTTTCCATACTCGCCCTATCCGGCCGACTGCTCGCCCGCGTCAGATGCGGCCTCCGGTGTGGAGTCCTTCTCGCCCGCGGCCTTCACGGCCGCCTTGCCGTCGCTGGCGCCGGCTGCCACCTCCACCAGCTGGCCGAACGTCTCGGGGTCGTTAATGGCGATGTCCGCCAGTATCTTGCGGTCGACCTCGACCCCCGCGTTCTTGAGCCCGCTGATAAATCGGCTGTACGACATGCCGTGCTCGCGCGCCGCCGCGTTTATCCTGGTTATCCAGAGCTTGCGGAAGTCGCCCTTTCGGACCTTGCGGTCGCGATAGGCGTACTGTAGCGAGTGCATGACCTGCTCGTTGGCCGGCCTGTAGCACTTGCTCTTGGGCCCGCGGTAGCCGCGCGCCATCTTGAGCACTTTCTTCCTTCGCTGCCTTGTCGCCGGCCCGTTCTTTGTCCTCGGCATGATGATCAACCCCTCCGGGTGGAATAGTCTTGTCTGGCGCCTCTGCTACCTGGCGTTCTTCACTCCCAGCGTCCTGCGGACGTTCTTGTCGTCGGCCGGGTCCACTGCTCCCTCCGAGTTCAGGTGGCGCTTGCGCTTGGCGCTCTTGTTGGTGAACAGATGGCTGTTGTAGCCGTGCCTGCGCACCAGCTTACCTTTAGCCGTGACGTGGAACCGCTTGGCCGCGCCTCTGTGCGTCTTCATCTTGGGCATGCGATCACTCCTTCTTGGGCTGCTCGACGACGACGATCGGCGTGAGCACCATCGTCATGTTGCGGCCGTCCAGCCTGGGCCTGGCCTCGACCGTGGCGATCTCGCTGACGTCCTCAGCCATCCGGTTCAGGAGGTTAAGCCCCAGCTCCGTGTGGGTCATCTCACGACCGCGGAACATTATCGTGACCTTCACCTTGTTCGCCTGTTCCAGGAACCTCACCACGTGTTTCTTCTTGGTCTCGTAGTCGTGGATGTCGATCTTCGGGCGCATCTTCATCTCTTTGACTATGATCACGCTCTGCTTCTTTCGCGCCGCCTTCATCTTCTGGTCCTGCTCGTAGCAGTACTTGCTGTAGTCCATGATCTTGCAGACGGGAGGCTGGCCCTGCGGCGCGACCTCGACCAGGTCGAGGTCACGATCGAGCGCTATCCTCTGCGCCTCCTCGATGGGCGTGATGCCCATCTGCTCTCCGGTCTCGGATATCAGTCGCACCTGGGGGCACCTGATGGAATCGTTGACTCTCAGCTTTCCTAATATGGCGGCTCCTCCTTTTCATAAAAAACGGGTGGCTTGAATGCCACCCTTCAATATCCAATATGGATAACCCTGCCGGCTGCCATTGTCGGCTCCGTCGTTACCGGCGCCGCAGGGTGAGGAGCGGCATCGTTCGCCCCTTCTTGTCTTTGATTGATACGAGTATAGCGAATGGCGATCCCCGCGGCAAATAGCACAACATGCCGCAGACAGCTATATGTACACCCGGACAAGTACACTTGCAATGCTTGGTCTATGATATGATGGCGCCTTCGAGAGTCATGTCCGATGGTATGATGACCCACGCTAGCGGCAACTTGTGGTAATTGCACACCATGCAATCTGTTGCACTGGTATGTAACTGGGGAAAGGAGCGTCAAACATGCGTCGACACTGTGTTCTGGTCAACCACGTTCTGATCGTCACCCTGATCGTTCTGACTGCTGGTCTCACGCTGTGCGGAAGCGCCATGGCCGGTACAAGCTCTGGCGCCACACGGCCATTTGGTGGCCTGCAGGCTAAGAAGTCGCCTCTGCCATGGCCGCAAGGTACCGGCGCCGGACTTGCCGACGGTGGGGCATCAGCCGCTGTGGCGATAACCTATTGTCAACCGGCCAGCGGAGGCCAGGGGCAGGAAGCTGACGTAGCGATAGAAGGGTCAGGAACACACTTCGTGAACGGACAGAGCCAGGTTTCCTTCACTGGAAGCGGCATAACCATGGAAGGCTCCAGCGTGTATGACAGCACGCACGTGGAGGCGCTGATCTCGATCAGCAGTACAGCTCCGATAGGCCCGCGTGACGTCAACGTCATTACCGGGTCAGAGATACCGTCCCCCCTGGCAGGCGGCTTCACGGTGACCTATCCGACTTTCTATTTCGCGGAGGGGACCTGCAGGCCGGGGTTCGATCCCTACCTCTGCATCCAGAACCAGGGGGGCAAGGCCGCGGCTGTCACCATCACTTACATGAAGGGAGACGGTGACACGCAGAAGCAATCGATCACAATCCCGGCACATTCGCGATCGACGATAAACCCCAGGGATAAACTGGGGACCGGCAACGATGCCGCCCCCGATTTCTCTACCATGGTCCAGTGCACCAATGGACAGACGATACTGGCCGAGCGCCCGATGTACTTCAACTACATGGGATATACGAGCCTTAACTGGAACGGCGGCCACGACGTCATCGGGGCCACGGCCCCCTCGGGAGCGTACGGTTTCGCCGAGGGCACGTGCAGGCCGGGATTCGATACCTATTTCTGCATCCAGAACCCGGGCAGCGTCCAGGCGGACGTGGGAATCATCTATATGCTCGGCAACGGTCAGGTGGTCAATCAGGATGTGTTGGTCAAAGCCCACTCGCGTGCCACCGTCAAGGCGAAGGACAAGCTGGGCGAGGGGAACGATTCCGCCCATGATTTCTCATCGCTCGTAGGCACCAACAACAACACGGAGATAATCGTCGAGCGCCCTATGTACTTCGATTACCTGGGCGGTTACAACTACAACTGGACGGGCGGTTCGGACGTGATGGGATCGACCTATGCCTCGACCTTGTTCTACTTCGCCGAAGGCACGTGCAGGCCGGGCTTCGATCCGTACATCTGCATACAGAACCCCATGTCGACAGGTGCGGCCGCCAATGTCACGGTCGCATACGTGACAGGAGACGGGCAGACGGCCGAAGCTCACGTCTCGGTTCCACCTCACTCCCGGGTGACGGTGAACCCCAGGGACACGCTGGGCACGGGCGACGATGTCGCCCATGACTTCTCGACTGCTGTGGAGTCCAGCGTGCCTGTCCTAGCGGAACGCCCGATGTACTTCAATTACAACGGCTACACGCATCTCGGCTGGAACGGGGGCCACGACGTCATGGGATGCAGCCAACCGAAGGCGGCATTCAGCTTCGCCGAAGGCACGTGCAGGCCGGGGTTCGACACCTACTTCTGTATATTGAACGGAAGTAACGTCGACGAGCCGGTCTCGATCACTTACATGACCGGAGACGGCAGCACCAAGACCCAGGATCTGACTGTCGCCTCCATGAGCCGGACGACGGTGCGGGTGAAGGACAAGCTGGGAGAAGGAAACGACATCGCACACGATTTCTCGGCGGTGGTGCAGTGCACAGACCCCAAGGACATGATCGTCGTCGAGCGGCCGATGTATTTCAAGTACAGCGGAGGCTACAACTACGGCTGGACGGGGGGCTCCGACGTCGTAGGTTACTAAGGCGCTTCGCCTGTTTGCCCGGTGCCGGCGTAGCTAACGGACGGGAATCCGTTCTCCCGTCGGTCCGTCGAACTCTGGTCGGGAAGACCTCGGTCGATTGCAGCATTCCGGTCGACTTCCGGATCGCTCACGAGACGCTTGACGCACCGATCACCAGGGACATTGCGCTCTACGGTGAGGCTCCTGACAATGGGATCGCGAGAAGTTTGCGTCCTGGTCAGGACGCCTGAAACCGCATCCCTTGCCTCATCTGAACAGCGTCCGCCCGCAGACCAGGCAGTCCCGTTCGGTTATACTAATCGTGCGATCGAAAGGATGGCGGAGCATGCTGCAACCCAGGCCCAAAGTCCTCGTCGCCGATGACGACCACAACCTGCGGCAGCTTCTGATGGAGGCGCTGCCCAGACACAAGTTCGAGGTCTATCAGGCGGCTGACGGGAACGAGACGTGGGACACTATAAGAAACCTGCGGCCGGACATCGTCCTGCTCGACGTCATGATGCCGGGGATGGACGGACACGAGATATGCAAGAGGATGCGTGAGAACCCTCAGACCCGCAGCATCCCCGTGATCATGCTGACCGCGCGCGCGCAACTCAAGGACAAGCTCGAGGGGATCGAGTCGGGGGCTGACGATTACATCACCAAGCCGTTCGATCCCATGGAGCTGCAGGCGCGCATCGAGATGCACCTGCGGCGCTACCTGCGCGACAGCGACATGAGCCCTATCACCGAGCTCCCCGGCAACAAAGCTATCGAGGACGCGCTGGTCACCAGGATCGAGTCCAGCCGCCTGTTCGCCATGCTCTACATCGACCTGGACGACTTCAAGGCCTTCAACGACTACTACGGGTTCACCGCCGGCAGCGAGGTCATCCGCATGACCGGTGCTGTGCTGGCCGAGGCCCTGGACAAGTTCGGCGCCGGAAGCGGCGAGGGCTTCCTCGGTCACGTGGGCGGCGACGACTTCATCATCCTCACCCCCATCGACGACGCCGAGGCCGTCTCCAAGGAGATAATCAGGCTCTTCGACGAGCGCATCAGGGACCACTACAACCCGGAGGACCTGGAGAAGGGCTACATAGTCTCGATCGACAGGCGCGGGTACGTGATGAAGTTTCCGATCATGACCATATCGATCTCGATCGTCCACAACGAGCACCGTCAGCTCACCGACCCCGCACAGATCGGCAGGATCGCCGCGGAGCTCAAGAAGTACGCCAAAGATCTCGAGGGAAGCGTCTACGTCTTCGACCGCAGGAAGACTTGACGGTCCCGGCGCCTCCCCCGCGGACGGGACCCGATTGAAATAAATGGATTACCGAGACGTTCTCTCGCGCAAGAAACGCGCACCCGGCGCCACCAGCGAACCTGGCAGGGGCGACATCAGCCACCTCCTGTTCGTGACCGCGCGCCCCGGGCTGCAGTTGCTGTGGACCGCGCTGGTCGCGGCCACCCTCATCTACACGCTGGCGCGCAGCGGGCCCTCCTACCCCTGGGCGGTGGCGCTGATGCTGGCCTCCTGGGCCGCGGTGGTCATCGGCAACCACTTCTTCCCTTTCGACGAGTACCACCCGCTCCTCTTCTTCCTGCTGATGTCGGCGTTCCTCGCGCTCACGGCGAGCATCGTCTTCCTGACCGGGAACCGCAGCAGCCTGCTGGGGTTCCTGTTCTTTGCCGTGCCGATCCTGGCCTCGGCGTACTACGGCTACCCCGGCACGCTGCTGATGTCGGTGCTGGCGGGAGTGGTCCGCTACATCCCGTTCATGACCGGCAACGTAACCGCGCTGGAGCACATCGCGCTGGCCCTCACGGTCATGACCTACGTCTTCATCGGCATGATGTCGTGCTACGTGGTCGAGGGCGAGAAGATGTACGCGCGCGAGTCCAACGAGTACAGGCACCTGCTTGAGCTCGCCCGCCACCGCGAGCGTGACATCTCGCGCATCTATAACCTCTCCAGGCGCTTCTCCTACACCCTCGACCTGGACACGGTGCTCAAGACCACCGCCGCCCTGGCCCGCCAGATGCTCTCGTCGCAGGGGGCCCTAGTGTTCCTGATCGAGGACGGAAAGCCCGGGCTCAAAGCGGCGCTGGGAATCCTGCCTTTCTCGGACATGTCGCAGGTGAAGCTGCCCTCGGGGCGCGAGTGGACCAGGACGCTCTTCTCCGGCGGGCGCACCCTGGCGCGCCGCGACAAGCTCGACTGGCTCCCGCTGGAGCCCGAGTCCTCGGGCAGGAGCCACTGCGTCGCCGCCGTGCCGCTTTTCACCGGCGGGGACGTGGCGGGCTACCTAGTGTGCTTCTCCCCCGCTGCGCGGTCGTTCCGGCAGCAGCACCTGGAGGTTCTCTCTACGATCGCCAGCCAGGCCGCGGTCGCGGCCGAGAAAGCGCGGCTGTACTCGCGAACGCTGGACGACAAGACCAAGGTCGAGACGATACTGGGCGCGCTGCGGGACGGGCTGGTGCTGACCGACGCCGCCGGCATGGTGGTGGACGCCAACCCCGTCGCGGAGAGCATGCTCTCGCTGGACGGCGCCCCCCGGCGACGCGACCTGGCGGGAGTTATTACCAGAGTGGCCACCGACAACAACCTGGGCCACCTGGGCCTGGACGAGGCCGTCGCCGCGGTGCTGGAGGGCCGCACGGTCTTCGGTGAGATCACGCTGGCGGGCGAGGCTCCCATGACGGTACAGGCACACTTCATCCCGCTGCGCGATCAGGTGGACAAGGTCTCCGGCATGGTCCTGTTTCTCCACGACATCACCGAGCTCAAGCGCCTTGACGAGATGAAGTCCAACTTCGTCTCCAACGTCTCGCACGAGCTGCGCACGCCGCTCACCAGCATCTCCGGCTTCGTGAGCCTGCTGCTGGCGGGCAGGGCCGGCCCGCTGGCGCAGAACCAGTCGAGGTACCTCGAGGTCGTCAAAGAGCAGGCCACGAACCTGACCGAGATGATCGAGGACCTGCTGGACCTGTCCAGGCTGCAGGCGGGAGGGCGCAAGCTGCAGACCGCCGCCTGTGACGTCCGCGAGCTGATCGCCACCGCGGTGGCGCAGGTGGAGAAGGCGGCCCTGGCTGGCGACGTGGAGATAAGGGTCAGTCTGCGCGACGACCTGCCGCCGGTCAATGCCGATTCCGCCCGCATCACCCAGGTGCTCAACAACATCATCGAGAACGCGGTCAAGTTCACGCCCCCGGGAGGGATGGTGGAGGTGGCGGCGCTGGACAGTGGCTCTGCCCTGCAGGTACAGGTCTCCGACACCGGTGCCGGCATAACCCCGGCGGCCCTCCCCCACATCTTCGACAGGTTCTTCCAGGCTCACGCCAGCGAGAACGAACAGGCCGGCTTCGGCCTGGGCCTTGCGATATCGCGCGAGATAGTCGAGCTTCACGGTGGAAGGATCTGGGCGGAGAGCGACCCCGGCAGGGGCTCTACATTTTACTTCACTGTGCCGTTCTACGCGTGATCAGGCGGGCGGAGTGGCGGGTGCGGTCTCGGCGCTGGTGACCCCCCTGGTCCGGTACTGCTCGGCGGCGATGGTGTCGGCCTTCGCCTTCTCTTCCTGCTCGACGATCGCTTCCATGAAAGCCTTGACCACCACCGGGTCAAACTGCGTGCCGGCGTTCGTCTCGATCTCTTTCACCGCCTCGACCACGGGGAGCGCCTTGCGGTACGGCCTGTCGGACATCATCGCCTCGTAGGAGTCAGCGACCGCTAGTATGCGCGCGCCCAGCGGGATGTCCTCGCCGGCGATCCCGTCGGGGTAGCCCTTGCCGTCGAAGCGCTCGTGGTGATGCAGGATGATCTCGCGGGGTGCCTGCAGGAAGGTGACCGGCTCGATGATGGAGTCGCCAAGCCTGGGGTGGGTCTTGACGTGGATGAACTCCTCCTCCGAGAGCGCTCCCGGCTTGTTCAGTATCTTGCGCGCGATCCCGATCTTGCCGATGTCGTGCAGCGCCGCTGCGTACTTGATGTTGCGCAGGTCCCACTCCGACAGCGACATCTTGCCGGCGATCGTTATGGCGTACTCGGTGACGCGCTCGGAGTGGCCGTAGGTGTAAGGGTCCTTGACCTCGATAGCCCTCGCCAGCGCCTTCACCGTGGAGAAGTAGCTCATCTCCAGGTCCTCGTAAAGCGAGGCGTTCTCCAGGGCCACGGCCGCCTGCCCGGCGATGCCGGTGACCATGTTGAGGTCCTCGTTCTCGAGCTCGTCGCGCTCCTTGGCGTAGTAGAGCACCATCATGCCCAGCAGGTTCTCCCGGGTGTAGACCGGGACCAGCAGTATCGAGCGTGTGCCCGTGTCCTCCACGCGGTCGTCGGGTATCAGCGGCGACACGTGGGGGTCGCTCATCGCCACCTGGTAGCTGAACAGCGCCTCGGAGTCCTCGTCGGTGAGGTCCGCGGGCTGGATGCCCTCGCCCAGTCCCATCTCCCAGTCGGAGTCCGGGAACAGGCTGAACGTCGCGGTCGGATAGAACCGCCTGCTCTCGTTAACGTATATGTAGGCGCTGCACTTTCCGACCTCGCAGACGTCGGCGGTGATCTGCACCAGCCGGCTGAGCAGCACGTCGATGTCCAGCGTCGAGGTCACCAGGCGGGCGACCTCCAGCAGCGCCATGGTCTCCTTCAACTTCTGCTGCTCGCTGCCGTGGAGCCGCGCGTTCTCCATGGCCGCCGAGACCTTGTTGGCGAACCTCACCGCCAGGTTGACGGTCTCGGGGGTGAACATGTGCGGGCGCTCGATGTTGTCGATGAGCATCAGGCCGACGTTGCGGTCGCGCACCATCAGCGGGGCGATGAGCACCACCTTGGTCTTCATCTTCTTCATGATCCCCGACATCACCGGCATCGACCTGGGGTAACCCTCGACCACCACCGGCCTGCGCTCCTGCACCAGCTGCTTCACCAGCACCTCGTCGAGCTTGAACGGTCCGTCGCCGAACGTCTTCTGGTGGTCGAAGTTGGAGGCCTCCACGTGCAGCTGGTTGGTGAGCAGGTCTCGGGTGATGAAGGCGCACCTGCCCGCGTCCACCAGCTCGATGCACTTCTTTATGGAGGAGAGCATCAGGGTGGAAAAATCGAGGGTGGCGGCGAGGTTGGAGGGGAACCTGTCGATGTCCTCCTGGTAGGTGTGGAAGAACCGGATGACCTCGTCGCGGGTCTGCGTGTACGACTGCGCCCGGATACTCTCGGCCTGGCCCAGCACCTCGTTGAGCAGCAGCGCACACTGGAACGCCGCCTCGGGGCCGGCCTCGCCGTCGCCGACCATGTCCTTGACCACCGAGAGCAGCGAGTTCTTCACCACGCCGGGCACGCACAGCACGTCCTTGAGCGCGTATCCGTTCTTGGCGTGGGAGTAGCTCTGGAAGGTCTCGTTTCCCAGAAAATCGGTGGTGTCGCCGTCCTCGATCGCGGCCTGGAGCAGGCCGAGGTAGGCGGTGAAATACTTCTTGCGGGTCTGCTTGGTGAAAGCGTAGAACGAGGAGCCCGGGGTATCGTTCTCGGGTATCCGAGCCAGGACCTCGGAGCGCTTCCTGGAGAGGACGTCGAGTGCGAGCTTTCTTCCTTCAACGGACTCGAACAACGCTTCCGCCATTTACCACCTCACGAAAAACACCCGACTGTTGTCCTCATTATAGCATTGGGCCGCTCGTCCTTCTCACATACCCGCGAGCAGGTTCGCCATCTCGATGGCCGTGAGCGCCGCCTGCCAGCCCTTGTTGCCGGCCTTCGCGCCGGCCCTGTCCACCGCCTGCTCCAGCGTGTCGGCGGTGATGATGCCGAACGCCACCGGGACGCCCGTGTCCAGCCCGACCCGCGCGATGCCCTTGGAGACCTCGGCCGCCACGTAGTCGAAGTGGGGTGTGTTGCCACGGATCACCGCGCCCAGGCATATCACCGCGTCGTACTTGCCCGAGGCCGCCAGCCTGCTGGCGACCAGCGGGATCTCGAACGAGCCTGGCACCCAGGCGACGTCCACGTTGTCGGCCGACGCCTCGTGCCTGGTCAGCGAGTCCATCGCCCCCGAGAGCAGGCTCTTGCTGATGAACTCGTTGAAGCGGCTCACCACTATCGCGAACTTGAAGTCTCTCGCTATCAGTTGTCCCTCGAAAGTGCTCATCTTCAACCTCCCGTTTTCCGCCTACTCGGTCACGTCCTCCAGGTCGAGCACGTGGTCCATCTTCTCTTTCTTGGTGGTCAGGTATCTCAGGTTATCGGAGCATGCCTTCCCCTGCAGGGGGACCCGCTCCGACATCGACAGTCCGTAGCCCTCCAGCCCGACGCGCTTGGCCGGGTTGTTGGTAAGGAGCCTCATGGTGGTGATGCCAAGGTCGCGCAGTATCATGGCGCCGGTGCCGTAGTCGCGCGCGTCCACCGGCAGGCCCAGCTCTATGTTGGCCTCCACCGTGTCCAGGCCCATGTCCTGGAGCTGGTAGGCCTGCAGCTTGTGCGCGAGCCCGATGCCGCGGCCCTCGTGGCCGATCATGTAGAGAAGCACGCCCTCGCCGGCCTCTTCGATCAGGCGCATCGCCTCGCGGACCTGCGTGCCGCAGTCGCACCTGGTGGAGCTGAAGACGTCGCCTGTCAGGCACTCGGAGTGGACGCGCACCAGCACGTCCTTCTTGCCCTGAACGTCGCCTTTCACCAGCGCCAGGTGGAAGGTCTTGTCGACAACGCTCTCGTAGCCGATCGCGCGGAACTCGCCGAACGCGGTGGGCAGCCTGGCCTCTGAGACCTTCTTCACCAGCTTCTCCGATTGGATGCGGTACTTGATCAGATCCTCGACCGTGATCATCTTCAGTCCGAACTTCTTCGCGCTCTTCTCCAGCTCGGGTACGCGCGCCATGGTGCCGTCCTCCTGCATGATCTCGCAGATCACGCCGGCGGGAAAATGGCCGGCCATCCGGGCAAGGTCGACCGCGGCCTCGGTGTGTCCCGCGCGCGTCAGCACGCCGCCCTCGCGCGCCCTCAGGGGGAACACGTGGCCGGGCTTGCTGATGTCGGCCGCCTTGGTGTCGGGGTTGATGACCGCCTGCACTGTCGCCGACCTGTCGAAGGCCGAGATGCCGGTGGTTATCTTGCCCTTGGCCCCGATGGAGACAGCGAATGCTGTGCCCTGCGCGCTGGTGTTGTCCTCGACCATCGCGGGGATGTCCAGCTCGTCCAGCCGGCTCGACAGGCACGGCAGGCATATCAGGCCGCGCCCGTTTTTACTCATGAAGTTAATCACGTCGGGCGTGACCATCTGCGCCGAACAGACCAGGTCGCCCTCGTTCTCACGGCCCTCGTCGTCGACCACGATTATCATGTGGCCTTCCTGCAGCTCCTCAATAGCCTCTTCGATCTTGTTGAAGGGCATCTGTAATACCTCCTGTCACTCGCCCTCGCCGAGGAGGAATCCTCCGCGGGACAGGGCATTCTCTATTCCTTCGCGCCCGCTCCTGCGGGCGATAAATGCCTCTACGTACTTGGCGATGATGTCGACCTCGATGTTGACCCGGTCGCCGGGCCGCTTCGACTCCAGCGCTGTCTCCGCTAGCGTGCGCGGGATTATCGAGACGGAAAAGCTGTTGCCGCGCGCCTCGACCACGGTCAGGCTGATACCATCGACCGCCACCGAGCCCTTCTCTACAATGTAGCGGGTGACTTCCTCGTCCGCCACGATATCGAACAACACCGCGTTCCCCGTCTGCGTGCGCGCCCTCACCGTGCCTACCCCGTCGGCATGGCCCTGGACCATGTGGCCCCCGAGCCTGCCGCCCGCCTGCATCGCCCGCTCCAGGTTGACAGGGGCGTCTGGCCGCAGAGAGCCCAATGTGCTGTGCTTGAGGGTCTCGGGCATCACGTCCACGGTGAAGCCGGAGGCGGTCATGCCGACCACGGTAAGGCAAACGCCGGAGACCGCGATCGAGTCGCCCGGGCTGGTGCCCTCGAGCACCTTCGACGCCTCGACTGTGAGCTCGCCCGCGGGGGTGAGCCCCTTGAACTTGCCGATCTCCTCGATGATCCCTGTGAACATCAGCCTGCCCTCCCGACCGCGTACGCGGTCAGCTTGACGTCCGGCCCAACGACCTCGACCGAGTCCATGGACATTCCCACGGCATCTGCCATCAGGCCGACTCCGTCGCCCCCGACCGGCCCAGGCGCGTCCGCGCCGCCGACCACTTTGGGCGCGACGTAAAAGACGACCTTGTCGGCTATCCCACACTCCAGCAGCGCGGCGGCCACTGTCGGGCCTCCCTCGGCGAGTACGGAGGCCACCTCGCGTTCCCCCAGCAGCTTCATCAGCTTCGCCAGGTCCACCTGCCCGCCGGCCCCGGCCTCGATCACCTCGACGCCCCTCGCCCGGAGCGACTCCACTCGCTGGGGATGCGCCCGCGCCGTGACCGCGACGATCGTGGGGGCCGCGTCGAGGTCAAGCACCCTGCTCTCGAGCGGCGTCCTGGCCATGCTGTCGACGACCACCCTCACGGGCTGGCGCGCAACGCCCGGGTTTCTCGCCGTGAGCCTGGGGTCATCGCGCAGCACCGTGCCGATCCCCACCATGACCGCGTCGCTTGCCGCGCGCGTCTGGTGGACGTCGGCCCTTGCCTCCTCCGAGCTGACCCACTTTGAGTCGCCCGTCCTAGTCGCGATTTTTCCATCCATGCTCATCGCCATCTTCAGGGTCACGAACGGCATACCCGTCGTGATCCACTTCACGTAAGCCTCGTTCTGGCNNGCGCGCACGATCAGGTCCGCGCACGGCGGGGTCCTGCCCTGGTGGGCACACGGCTCCAGTGTCACATACAAGGTGGCGCCCCGCGCCTTCTCCCCCGCCATGGCTATCGCGCCGACCTCGGCGTGGGGACCGCCCGCGCGCTCGTGGAAGCCATCGCCGACCACTTCGCCGCCGGCGACTACCATCGCTCCGACCATGGGGTTGGGCGACGTCGTCCCCCTGCCCATCTCGGCAAGTTCCAGGGCGCCCAGCATGTGCCGCTCCTCCTCCGTAGCCGGAGTCGGCATCGGCAGCCCCGCTATTGTGGTTGTTCCAGGCAGTATTAGTCTCATGTTATTGCGTCGTCGGGAATAAAAATGCGCCGGGAGAAGCCGGCGCAAGCGCTTAGCGAACTCTTCTCCCATCCGGACTGTAACCGTCGGCCCCGGAATCTCACCGGGTCTGCTCTTCCGAGCTCGCGGGCTTTAACCGCCGGTAGGGGATTTCACCCTGTCCCGAAGACGATATGTTTTTTTCACTATAGCGCATGTGCTCGCGCAAGGACAAGTGTCGGACGAGCCGCGGGTCAAGGTATACTGGCTCGAGTCGTATCGACGATGGACTCGGAGTCGGGATGCGGAAACTGATCAAAGTAATCGCCCTGCTGATGTGCCTTTCATTGGCCGTTGCCTTCGCCTTATCGGCGGCGGGTTGCGGCGACTCCAACCAGGGCAAGGCCCAGGACCTGCTCAACAAGGCCGACGCGTTCATGAACCAGCTCGACAAGAGCGCCGACTCGCTCTCCTCCGACCTCAAGTCCCTGTCCAGGTCGATCAAGGAGGGCTCCTCGCTCACCGCCTCGTTCCTCGACCAGAGCTCGGCGTCGCTTCGCAACCAGGCGAGCCAGGTGGTCGACCAGGTGCGGCAGGCGCGCCTCGAGACCGAGAAGGTCCTGGCCCTGAAGGGCGCCGACGACTACAAGAAGTACGCTTCTCTGCAGGACGAGATCCTGGACAACGCAGTCACCCTCACCAAAACGCTCTCCGACGTGTTCACCCAGCTCTCGGCAGTCTCGACCGCCCTCTCCTCCGGGCAGGCGCCCGACACCACAGGGCTTTCCGACACGGCCCTGGAATGGGTCGACTCCTTCAACCAGATAAAAAACAAGAGCCGCGCGCTCCTTCAGAAGGCCGAAAAGCTCAAGAAGCAGAAAGACCTCTAGGGTACTTTTCCCTGGAACGCGCCCGCGCTCTTGGGTTACTATCCACAGGAATCGCGTTCCACTCGAGAGGAGCAGTAATGAGGAAGCTCACGGTGCTGGCCGTCTGCCTGGCCATCGCGGCCGCGGCCGTCATCATCCTCGCCAGCTGCGGCGGAGACACCTCGCAGGCCAAGCAATACATGAAGAAGGGCGACGACCTGATGACGCAGGTCGAGACCAAGGCCAACGAGTTCCAGACCAAGGTCCAGCAGGGCCTGGGCGACATCACCAACCCCGCGACCATCCAGCAGATCAAGGCCCTGGGCAAGGCCATAGACGACAAGGCCCGGCAAGCCAGGGCCGCCTACGCGAAGATCGATTCGCTCAAGGGCGTGCCCGACTACGTCGAGTACGCAGACCTGCAGATCCAGTTGATCGACAACCTCAGCAAGTCTATCGCCGCCTTGAACACCTTCCTCGACCAGGCCTCCACCGCCAAGACTGCTGCCGACCTGCAGGCCGCCAGCCAGGCCTACCAGAAGGACCTGCAGGCGCTCAACGACAAGATGACCAAGCTCGAGCAACAGGCCAGCAAGATCAAGACGGATAAGGATCTCTAAATGGCGACATGGCTCTCGGGCGGCAAAGCTCACCGGGCGGGCGCGGCACGTTTCGCGCTGGCGATGTCGGTCTTGATCCTCGTCGCCCTCCTGTTCGCGGCCTCCTGCGGAGGCGACGCGGCCGCCGCCAAGAGCAACATGTCCAGCGGCGATGCCGCCCTGGCCAAGCTCAAGCCCACGTCGGACGAGNNACCACCGGCAAGTTGTCGGCAGGCGCGGCGGATGCACGCAAGCAGTACGCGATGATCGACTCGCTCAAGGCCGTGCCGTCCTACAAGCAGTACGCCGACCTGCAGATCCAGTCCATCGACCTCAACACCAAGCAGACCGACTCGCTAAACGCGTTCCTCGACAAGTGGAGCGCGGAGGTGTCGCAGCCGACTTTCGACCCGGTAGCGTTCGTGGGCGCCTCGCGCGACCTTAGCGTACAGATGGACGCGACGTCGGCCGCCATCGGGAAGCTGGAAGCGCTGGCGGCCGCGCTGAAGAAGAGCAAGAAGCTGTAGCCGGACATCGCCAAGCCGGCACTAACCCAATGAGTTAGCATGCTCGATCACACGCCAACAATAATTCCTACTGGTCAGCAGTCATCTTTGATTTTCTTACTATAGATTTGGGGGAAATCCCGACGTGGGCGAGCGAGCCTTTTGCGAACGATTCGCAGCGTCCCGGGGAGTATCGGAAGTCTGTTGATCTCAAAGACGCGAGGACCAGNNGCAAAAGGCTCACCCTGCCCCCGACCATTTGATGTTGCTACCACACCTGCGAGTTACGCCTACGAGCCCGAGGCGGCGGTGCGCTTATCGGTGCGGTCGAGTATCGCCCGCACCTCCGCGGCCGCGCGCGAGGCGTCGCTCGCCCCGAATATCGAAGAGCCCACCACGATGTTGTCCGCCCCGGCCTCCAACACCATTGGGATGTTCTGGGCTTTCACCCCACCGTCGACCTCGACCTCGACCACCACGCCCAGCTCGGCTGCGTCGCGCTTGACCGCGCCGACTCGGTTGAGCATCTCGGGCATCAGCTTCTGCCCGCCGAACCCGGGGTAGACGCACATGATGATCACAAAGTCGATCATCCCCAGGAAAGGCTTGAGCTCGAAGGTCGGCACCTCGGGGCTCACGGCCAGGCCCGGCGACACCCCCAGCCTTCGGGTCGCTCTGATCACGCTCTCGGGGTCGCGGCAGGAGCGCAGGTGGAAGGCGATCCTGTCCGAGCCGGCCTCGGCGAACGCCTCCACCCACTCGGGCGGGTTGTAGATCATCAGGTGGGTGTCCAGCGGGAGGTCGGTGATGCGCTTGGCTGTCTCGATCATCAGAGGCCCGAATGTGATGTTGGGCACGAAGTGGCCGTCCATGACGTCCAGGTGGATGTAGTCGGAGTAGGGCTCGACCGCCTTGATCTGGTCCGCCAGGTTGGCGAAGTCGGCGTTCAGTATCGAGGGAGACAGCTTGATCTTAGAGCTCATCCGGCAATCGCTCCCGGGTCGAGTAGAGGTTCCTCCGTCAAGAGTAATTACCCATCGGCGCCCGCTATTCCTTGAACGGCCCCGGGCGGCTCAATAGCAGTAGAGGTTCCCATACGGCCGGTGGGAGAAAGGCTGGAGCTTCTTGAACTGGTCGGGCTCGACCCCGGACAGGTCCACTTCCACATCGGAGGCGAACTCCGCCAGCAGGTCGGCCAGCATCTTGACGTCGTCGGCGCACAGCGGGAACTCGCGCACCTCGCTGCCCAACTGGTGCTCCGTTATCTCGCCGCGCACGTAGATGGTGCCGCCGTGCATGCCGGTCCCCAGGTAGTTGCCCGCCACGGCCCCTTCGCCGTCGCCGAGCCCCAGCAACACCAGCAGGCCGCCGGCCATGTACTCCCCGAAGAAGTCGCCCGCGCGGCCTCCCGCCACCACGATGGGCACCTGGTCCTGGTAGGACTTCATGTGGATGCCCACGCGGTAACCGACGTTCCCCTTCACGAAGACCTTGCCGCCGCGCATCCCGTATCCGATGACGTCGCCCGCGTGGCCGCGGATAACGATCTTTCCGCTGTTCATTGTGTTGCCCACGCCGTCCTGGGCGTTGTCGTTCACTATCACCGTGGGACCGTCCATGAACGCGCCCAGGTCGTTGCCCGGTACGCCGTTGATGACGATGCGTACCTTCTCGACCAGGCCGTCGGCAATGTACCTCTGCCCGTTGATCCCGTCGAGCACGATCTCGTCGCAGCCGTCGCGGGCGAGCTCGCGGACCTCGGTGTTCATCTCGCGGTAGTACTGGCCGGTGGCGTCCAGAGTGACGCTCCTGGCCTTCTTCTGTGCGCTCTTCGCCATCTCTTACCTTCCAGCCGGTTTTACGTCCAGGATATCCATAGTGCTCTCGTCCAGGCCCAGCGCTCGCAGCCGCTCCCTGTTGCCGCGCAGCGACTCCACCGCGTTGACGCCCAGGGCGCCCAGCACCTCTTTGACCTCCAGGCTCCAGGAGTTGACCAGGTTGATGAGCCTCTCGGCCCCCCAATCGGGGTCGAGCCGGCCGGTCAGCTCGGGCCTCTGTGTCGCTATCCCCCAGGAGCAGTTGCCCGTGTAGCACTTCTGGCAGAGCCTGCAGCCCATCGCTATGAGAGCGGCGGTGCCGATGCCGACCGCGTCCGCTCCGAGCGCGATGGCCTTGACCACGTCCGCGCTCGACCTGATCCCACCGGCGGCGATGATCGAGACCCAGTTGCGTATCCCCTCGCTGCGGAGCTGCTGGTCGACGACCGCCAGGGCGATCTCCACGGGTATCCCGACGTGGTCGCGCACGACCGCGGGGGACGCGCCCGTCCCACCCCTGAAACCGTCCAGGTAGATGATGTCGGCGCCGGCGCGCGCGATGCCGCTGGCTATCGCGGCGACGTTGTGCACGGCCGCTATCTTCACCGACACCGGCTTGTAGCCGGTGGCTTCCTTGAGCGCGTAGATGAGCTGGCGCAGGTCCTCGATCGAGTAGATGTCGTGGTGCGGGGCTGGACTGAGAGCATCCGTGCCCTGCGGGATCATGCGCGTACTCGAGACCTCTTTGCCTATCTTCTCACCCGGGAGGTGCCCGCCGATGCCCGGCTTGGCTCCCTGCCCCACCTTGATCTCGACCGCCACGCCCGCGTTGAGGTACTCCGAGTGGACCCCGAAGCGCCCAGACGCGCACTGCACGATGATGTGGTCGCGGTACGGATAGAGCTCCTTGTGCAGGCCGCCCTCGCCGGTGTTCATCACGGTGCCGAGCTCCTCGGCCGCGATCGCCAGCGCCCGGTGGGTGTTGAGGCTCACCGAGCCGTAGGACATACCGCTGAACATGATCGGTATGTCGAGCTTGATGTTGTTGGCCACTTTGGAGTCGAGCTTGAACTTGCCGTCGTCGCGCTCGACCTTCAGGCTGTCGGGCTTGCGGCCCAGGTAAGTGCGCAGCTCCATCGGCTCGCGGAGCGGGTCGATGGACGGGTTGGTGACCTGGCAGGCGTCGATCAGCAGATGGTCGAACACGTTCAGCCAGGGCAGGTCGTTGCCCATCCCGGTCAGTATCATGCCCGGTGTCTGCGCCTGCTTCCATATCGCCTTGCGCTTGTCGACGTCCCAGGAGGGATGCTCGCGGAAAGCCAGCGGGTTGCGGGTGATGGTTATAGCCTCTTCCGGGCAGAACACCACGCAGCGGTGGCAGGCCACGCACTTGGACGAGTCGGCCGTGGTCATGTTCTGGAAGTCGAACACCCCGAAGCCGCAGTTCAGTATGCAGCGCTTGCACCTGCGGCAGCGCTCGTGGTCCACGTTTACCAGAAACTCGCTGGTGACCATGTTGCCCGGCATCAGACATCACCTTTCAATCGTCCTATAACCGGCTGCCCCGCGTTGGGAGCCCACACTCTGTCGGGCTTCGGGCATATCTGCCTTATCGCGGACTCCTCGCTCGACACGTACAGCAGGTCGTCTTTGGTCGCGGCGATCAGGGGCCTCAGCTTGATGCGGTCGTTCAACCCCAGCATGCCCCGCGAGTATCCGACGATGACCGCGAACGGCCCGTTCACCAGCGCGCTGGCGTAGACCATGCGCAGCGATTCGTAGAGCTCCTTCTCGTCGGCGTCCTTGTCGGCGTCGATGTCCTTCCAGAACGGCGCGGCCAACACCTTGCAGGCTATCTCCAGCGGAAGGCCGTGCTTGCGTATCAAGAGGTCGAACAGGTAGGCCATCACCTCGGTGTCGGTCAGCAGCGTGCACTCGTAGCCGAACATCTCCAGGTAGCGCTTGTTGAT
>PMJJ01000093.1:0-625 GCA_003157385.1 Actinomycetota bacterium
CTGATCCGCGATTACTAGCGACTCCGACTTCATGGAGGCGAGTTGCAGCCTCCAATCCGAACTTAGACCGGCTTTTTGGGATTGGCTCCACCTCGCGGTTTCGCAGCCCTCTGTACCGGCCATTGTAGCACGTGTGTAGCCCTGGACGTAAGGGCCGTGCTGATTTGACGTCATCCCCACCTTCCTCACTACTTGCGTAGGCAGTTTCNNACATCTCACGACACGAGCTGACGACAGCCATGCACCACCTGTGCAACTGCCATAAAGGGGGGCGTGTTTCCACGCCTTTCAGAAACATGTCAAGCCCTGGTAAGGTTCTTCGCGTTGCGTCGAATTAAGCCACATGCTCCGCCGCTTGTGCGGGCCCCCGTCAATTCNNGTTCGCTCCCCTAGCTTTCGCACCTCAGCGTCAGTCACAGCCCAGAAAGCCGCCTTCGCCACCGGTGTTCTTCCCAATATCTGCGCATTTCACCGCTACACTGGGAATTCCACTTTCCTCTACTGGACTCCAGCCTGCCGGTTTCGAATGCAATCCCGCAGTTGAGCCGCGGGTTTTCACATCCGACCTGACAGGCCGCCTACGTGCTCTTTACGCCCAATGATTCCGGACAACGCTCGCCCCCTA
>PMJJ01000093.1:706-15738 GCA_003157385.1 Actinomycetota bacterium
TCACCCTCTCAGGCCGGCTACTCATCGTCGCCTCGGTAGGCCGTTACCCTACCGACAAGCTAATAAGCCGCGGGCCCCTCCTAGAGCGGAAAGCTAAAAGCTAACCTTTTTCTGCCGATGCCATGCGGGAAAGGCAGGATATTCGGTATTAGCACAGGTTTCCCCATGTTATCCCGATCTCTGGGGCAGGTTACCCACGTGNNGATCAAACTCTCCGTGGAAAGTTTGTGTTATCCAAATACCGCTTTTTGAGTAAGCGGTCACTCTCAGGCTAAACCACTGTTCAGTTTTCAAGGTACCAAGACGATTCCACTCGCCTGTGTCACCGTGTCATGCCAAAAGAAAACCGCTGAACCCAAGTCCAGCGGTTGTAAACCCATTATGAGTTCCGCTAGGTCTCGAGATCGCGCCTCAAACTTGTCCCTTTGTCGAGCAAAGCCAAGTTACTTCCTTTGGCCACTTTCAAGGTTCCTGATGATACTAGCATCGCGCCATGTCAGTGTCAATGCGGCCAAACGCGCGCTAAACGTGTTTTAGTTCCACTCTCAGGAAGCTCTTTCTGCCCTTCCGGAGCAGCTTTCCGTTTATCTGCTCAGCTGTCAGTTCGAGCTCCGGGTCNNGTTACCTTCTCGCCGTCGATCGAGACCCCTCCCCCGTCAATGAGGCGCCTCGCGTCTCCCTTCGATGAGGCAAGCCCGAGCGAAACCAGCAACTCCACGATCCAGATCTTGCCGTCCTTGAAGGCGGCTTCCTCGACCCTGGCGACCGGCACGTCCTCGGGGGTCTCCTTGAGGCTGAAGACCTTGCGGAACGACTCGGCGGCGCGGCCAGCCTCTTCAGCGCCATGGTAGGTGGCCACTATTTCGCGGGCCAGCCTCTCTTTCGCGTCCCGCGGGTTCATCTCACCGGATTCCACCGACGCGCGTAGCGCGGCGATATTGTCGATGGACACCGGGGTCACCAGCTCGAAGTACTTCCAGAGGACGGAGTCTGGGATAGACATCACCTTGCCGAACATCTCGTCCGGCGGGTCGGTCAGCCCGACATCGTTGTGCAGGCTCTTGCTCATCTTGGCAACGCCGTCCGTTCCCTCCAGCAGCGGCAGCGTCACCACGCACTGCGGCTCCTGCCCCAGCGCGCGCTGCAGGTGCCTGCCTGCCAGCAGGTTGAACTTCTGGTCGGNNGGTGCCGCCGAGCTCGACGTCCGCAGAGAGCATCACCGAGTCGTAGGCCTGCATCAGGGGATACATGAACTCGTGAAGCCCTATGGTCTTCTCTTCTTTGTAGCGCCTTTCGAAGTCGTCCCTCTCCAGGATTCGGGCGACGGTGAACTTGCTCGAGAGCTCCAGTATCTGCTTGAAATCCAGCGGGGCCAGCCACTGGCTGTTGCGGACCAGGCGCACCCTCCTGGTGTCCAGAACCTTGCCGGCCTGCTCCACGTAAGTGCGCGCGTTGGCGGCCACCTCCTCTGCCGTGAGGACTGGCCTGGTCACGTCCTGCGCGCTGGGGTCCCCGATGAGCGCGGTGAAGTCGCCTATTATGAGGACCACCTGGTGGCCAAGCTCCTGGAACTGCCTGAGCTTGTTCAGGGGAACGGAGTGCCCGATATGGAGGTCGGGGCGGGTCGGGTCGACCCCCAGTTTGATGGTAAGAGGCTTGCCGGACGAGAAAGATCTGGCGAGCTTCGCCTTCAACTCCTCGCCTGGTATCACCTCTACGGCACCGGAGGATACGATCCGCATCTGCTGTTCAACCCGCTCGTCGACCGTCATTTTTCCCGCAATCTCCCTGTTGGCATGTCCCGCAGCCTCCTTCGTTTGCGTATTATAACGCAAGGGACGCGCTCCCCCACGGCCGGAGGAATTCTCCGCCGGGGCATGAATGAAGGAACCAAACGGTCGCTGCCCGTAAACTTCAACAGGTGAACGGGCGTCAAACATTTGTTGTAATTGTTGAGATTGTTATCAGTGTGATGGGGTTATGAAAGTATTCATGAGGCTGACGTTGGTGGTGGTGTTGGGTTTAGCCATCGCTCTAGGCGGGACTATCGCGTGGTTCTACACAGGGGTCGGCCTGCCCCAGCTCTCGTCTCTGAAGCAGTACAAGGCTGAGCAGAACTCCAAGATCTTCGCCGCCGACGGCACGCTGCTGGGTGAATTGAAGGGGGACCAGGACAGGGAGATCATCGCGCTGGACCAGATGCCGGATGCCCTGCGACAGGCGGTCACCGCCATCGAGGATATCGACTTCTACAAGCACCGTGGAGTCGACTGGAAGGGTGTAGCCAGGGCTCTGTGGGCGAACGTCGTGAAGGGCTCCGTCGTGCAGGGTGGCAGCACCATCACGCAGCAGTACATAAAGAACGCGTACGTCGGCCCCCAGCGGACGCTATGGAGGAAGATAGAGGAAGCGCACCTGGCCTACGAGCTCGAGCAGAAGTACTCCAAGGACAAGATCCTGGAGATGTACCTCAACGACAGCTACTTCGGGCAGGGCAGTTACGGAATCTTCACGGCGGCGCGCAAGTACTTCGGAAAGGCACCGGCCGACCTGACACTGGCCGAGTGCGCGATGCTGGCCGGCATGCTGCAGTCGCCCAGCTAC
The DNA here is from genome assembly GCA_003157385.1 of Actinomycetota bacterium. Taxonomy (GTDB): domain Bacteria; phylum Actinomycetota; class Geothermincolia; order Fen-727; family Anoxymicrobiaceae; genus FEN-680. The sequence goes on from PMJJ01000093.1 coordinate 3,311, forward strand.
TACGATCCCTACACCAAGCCGCAGGAAGTCCTCGAGCGCCGCAAGATAGTCCTCGAGCAGATGCACAAGTACGGGATGATCAAGCGCGTGGAGATGGACCAGGCCAACAACGAGCCCCTCGCCCTGGCGCCGCCCAACCAGGTCTACGTGGTCAGGCGCGCGCCATACTTCTGCGACTACATCACGCAGTACATGAAGAATAAGTACGGGGACCAGAAGGTTTTCCGCGGCGGGCTGCGCATCTACACCACCATCGATCTGCGACTTCAGACCATGGCTGAGCAGACGGTGGCCAGGATGGTCGACGCCGACAGCGGCCCCAGCGCCGCGCTGGTCTGCATAGACCCGCGCACCGGTTATATAAAGGCAATGGTCGGCGGCAAGAACTACGCAGTGAGCCAGTTCAACGTCGCCGCCGACGGCCACAGGCAGGCGGGGTCCTCCTTCAAAACCTTCGTGCTGTCCCGCGCGATGGCCGACAGCATCTCGCCCGACAAGACCTACGACTCGTCCTCCCCCTGCATCATCAACATACCGGAGGGCGGCAAGTGGGTCGTCAACAACTACGAGGGCCATGGCAGCGGCTCGATGACCATCACCGACGCGACGATCCACTCCGTCAACTGCGTGTACGCTCAGCTGATCATGGACGTGGGCCCCAGCCGGGTCGCCGACATGGCCAAGGCCATGGGCATACAGACCGAGATAGACTCCAACCCGGCCATCGCGCTCGGCGGCCTGCGCATCGGCGTGACGCCGCTGGAGATGGCCAGCGCCTACGGCACCCTGGCCAACAACGGAGTGCACGCGGTTCCTCGGTCGACCTCGAAGGTCACCGACGCAAACGGCAACGTGATCGACGAGGGAAAGCCGGAGACCAGCACCGTGCTCGATCCCAAGGTCGCGGCGAAGATCACCGGCATACTGGAACAGGTCGTCTCCAGCGGGACCGGGACCGGCGCGCGAATCGGCCGCCCCCAGGCCGGCAAGACCGGCACCACCGAGGACTACGCCGACGCCTGGTTCGTGGGCTACACCCCGGACCTGGTCACCGCCGTATGGGTCGGCTACCCCCAGGGCAGGATATCGATGAGCGGCATGACCGGAGGATCGCTTCCGGCGTCCATCTGGGCCAGCTTCATGGAGAAAGCGCTCGACGGCGTGCCGCCCACCCCGTTCCCGACGGAAGAGGCCGGGGCTCCTTCCAACCCGACCGAGTCTGACTCGATCACCGTAACAGTCTGCGACGACTCCGGGCTGCTTGCCACCCCCAACTGTCCCCGGACGCACGAGAAGACCTTCAAGCGCGGCGAGGAACCGACCGCGTACTGCAACCTGCACAATGCTGACAACACCAGGAAGGTCCCCAACGTGGTGGGGATGAGCAGCAGTTCCGCCAAGAGCGCCCTCGACTCGCAGGGTTACAGCACGTCGGTGGTGACCCAGGCCAGCACTCAGCCGGCGAACACGGTCACCAGCCAGACGCCCGCGGCGGGAACGGTGCTCCCCACAGGCGGCAGCGTCACCATCTACGTATCCAGCGGCGCCGCGCAGAGCACGGTCCCCGGCGTGATAGGGTTATCGGAAAGCGGGGCGCGGACCAAGATCGCGACAGCCGGCTTCGTCGCCAGCGTCACCTACGTGCCCGGCTCTCCCGCGGGGATCGTGGTGAGCCAGAGCCCGTCGGCCGGGACCAGGATGACTCCGGGGTCACAGGTCACGGTCGTCATCAACGGCAGCGGCCAGGGAGGGCTCGGCGGCTTCTTCCCCTGGATTCCCTGATCATTTACCGGCGCGCGAGAACCTCTGGAACCCCGAGAACCCCTGAGTCTTGACCCCTCGCTTCTCCAGCCGGTCGACGAAGAGGTTCACGCCGATGTTATCCGAAGCGATGTGGCCGGCGATCACCACGTTGATGTGCTGCTTCTCCGCTTCCGCCTTGAGCTTGTCGCCCATGTGCATAGCAACAATCGTGCCCACTCCGGCCTGTCCGAGCTTCTCAAGGGCGGAAACGGGACCTTCTGTGCCCCCGGTCATGTCGACCAGTATGTCGCCGGCGCGGTTCCTCTTGTCGCCGACCAGCGCGGTCGGGCTCATGCCGCGCTCGGCCGAGGCCCGGTATTCCTTCTCCTTGAGAAGGAGGTCGATGACGTCGCCGACCAGCCGCGGCTTCTTGTTCTTGAACAGGCGTGTGAGGTAGTCGGTGACCAGGTTGTCCGCGGGGGTGTGCACGCACATGAACGGAAGGTCCAGCAGGGCCGCCGTGTCGATCGGGCGCTGGTGGTTCTGCGGGAGCAGTGCCCTGCGTATCTCACCCATGCGCTCGGAGATCAGTGCTTCGCCCACGTTTATCGGGACGCCGTGCGACGCCCATACGTCGGCCTGCAACGCCATCACGTCAGACAGGCCGGCGAGCGCGGCCCCCTCAGGATGGTGCGAGAGGCACAGGTCGATCTTGCGCCCCTTCTCCCGCAGGCGGTCGGCGAGGACGAGCTCCGGTCCCTCGACGTCTATGCCGGCGATGACGTTCTTGACCTCGGTCGCCGGATCACCGAACAGGATGCGCGTGTCGGCGAACGGGTTGGCAAGCCTCTGGGTATCGAAGAACTTCTTGTCGTCGCCTTTGAGTTTCTCATACTCTGAGGCGGCATCGTCCAGGACCTGGCGGACGCCTTCCTTACCGCGCGGGTCCTTGCTGATCCCCACCTCGACGGCCATCTTGTAGATCTGCTCGAGCTTCACCTTCTCCTCCCCCTTGAGTCCTCATCTGGATACGTGCGGGTTTCCTGTGACTATGAAACGGTACGGGGCTTCATGCGACCCACCGACACCGATCCTGGGCGTAACCATCACTTCGTCCTCATGGTATGACTTCCTGTAGCGGATGCCCAGCGGCCCGCGCAACAGGTCGACCCCGTTCATATCGATGGTTATGCCCATGGCCTGGCAGAGCCTGGCCGGACCGTCGGTGAGATGCGCGGCGCCTTCCCTGCGCCTCGACATCAGCTTCAGCCCATCGGCCGGCTCACACGCCCTCACCAGTACCGCGCCTGCGATGTGCTCCGTCTCTGTGACGACATTGAACATGTGGTGGAGCCCGTAGATGAAATACACGTAGGCCCGTCCGGGACGGCCGAACATGGTGGAGGCGCGCTCGGTGCGCCCGAAGCGTGCGTGGCTGGCCTCATCGCCGTGGCCCAGATACCCTTCCGTCTCCACGATGATCCCCGATGTCATGCCTCCAGGAGAATCGTGGAACAGAAGGCAACCGAGAAGGTCACGTGCCACGGTCAACGTCGGTCTCGAATAGAAGCCTCGCTGGAGCCTGGCCCCGCTCACGGCGGGTCTCAGTCCTGCTCCTCCGAGGCGAACAAGCCGTCCTGCTGAGCCGGTAGGTCATCCCGCGCGAAGACGTCGTGGACACGCTTCTCCAGGTCGTCGATGTCGAGACCGACCTCGTCCTTGATCGAGCGGCGGAGCATCCGGCCCACGTGCTGGAAGTCGTTGAGCATCCTCTCCAGCAGGTCGAGCGCCATGGCGCACTCTATCCCCCCGGGCCCCTCCTGGGCCATGTCCCTGAGCATGGTCGCCTCGGTCTTGGAGGCGATGACCGGCTCGGAAAGCCCATCGACGTACACGTAGGTGCGGCGGGCCGGCCCGCGCGATTCCTCGATCGGGACGAAGCCGACTATTTTATCCGAGAGGAAGTACTTGCCGTAACCGAGGGAGACGATGACGCCTTTTTTGACCTCCAAAACATACGCTCCTTGCTCGCAGATGGCCGCTGGTTTGAAATGATATCACAACGGTATGACCGCAAGGGTGGCGCGTATCAGTCGCCGGCGATCATCTCGCGGGCAAGAGCTATTTGCCTGGCAACGGCCTCGGGCGCGGTCCCACCGGTGCACGCCCTGCGCCCCGCGGAGGCCTCCGCAGCGGTCCACTCCAGAGCGTCGGGGCCGAGGAGCTCCGAGAACTCGAGCATCTCATCAGCCGACAGGTCACCGAGCCCTTTGCCCTGTGCGATGCAGTAGGTCACGATCCTGCCCACGATGCCGTGAGCCTCGGGGAACTGGAGCCCTTTCTCGGCGAGGTAGTCGGCCAGGTCGGTCGCAGTCATGAAGCCACCGGCGGCCAGAGATGCGGCCCGCTCCCTGTCAAAGGTCAATGTCGCGACCGTTCCGGCCATGACCTCGATGCTGGCGGACGCGGTGTCCACCGCGTCGAACAGCGGCTCCTTGTCCTCCTGCAGATCACGGTTGTACGAGAGCGGCAGGCCCTTGAGGGTCGTGAGCAGGGCGAGCAGGTCGCCGACAATGCGGCCGGTCTTGCCACGCACCAGCTCGGCGGAATCAGGGTTCTTCTTCTGGGGCATGAGGCTCGAGCCAGTGGACCAGGCCTCGCCGAGCTCGGCCAGGCCCCACTCCGCCGATGCCCACAGGATCACCTGCTCAGAGAGCCTGCTGAGGTGGACCATCACCATCGCCAGCGCGTAGACCATGTCGCAGGCGAAGTCCCGGTCTCCCACCGCGTCCAGGCTGTTGGCACTGACGCCGGAGAACCCGAGCCTGTCGGCAAGCGCTTCCCTGTCGACGTCGATGGTCGTGCCCGCGAGCGCCCCGGAACCCAGCGGCAGCGAGTCGGCCGCCTTTGACGCCCCGTTCAGCAGCGCGGCGTCGCGCTCGAGCATCTGCACGAAAGCGAGGAGGACGTGCGCCAGCAGCACGGGCTGGGCCTGCTGCAGGTGTGTGTGGCCCGGCACCACGATATCGAGGCTGTCAGCGGCCTTGTCTACAAGCGCAGTCTGTAGCCGCCGTATTCCAGCGGCCAGGCGCGCGCAGTGGTCCATCACGAACATCCTGGTGTCCGTGGCGACCTGGTCGTTGCGGCTGCGGCCCGTGCGTACCTTGCCGGCCTCGCTTCCAATGAGCTCCACCAGCCTGCGCTCTATGGCGGTGTGTATGTCCTCGTCGTCCGGCGACAGTTTGAACGCCCCTGAGTCAAACTCCTCTTTGACCGAGTCCAGGGCACCTGAGACAGTGCGTGATTCGTCGGTGCTGAGAACACCCGCGCCCGCCAGCGCCTCCGCCCAGGCACGCGTGCACTCTATGTCGTACGGGTAGAGCCGCACGTCAAAGGATATCGAGCTGCTGAACTGCATAAAGCCGGCGTCCGGCTCACCGTCGAACCGGCCTCCCCACATCTTCACTTCTTTTCCTCCCGTGTCCTCTCGCTCTTCGCCCACGTCTTCAGCGGCAGGCCCCACAGGTCGATGAAGCCCTTGGCCGCCGCGTGGTCGAAGGCATCGGCGGTATCGTAAGTCGCCAGGCCGAGGTCGTACAGGGAATTGGGCGACTTCCTGCCGACGACGTCCGCCCTGCCCTTGTACAGCCGCATCCTGATCGTGCCGCTGACACGCTCCTGAAGCGAGGAGTTGAACTCCTGGATAGCCTTATTGAAGGGACTGAACCACAGGCCATCGTATGTCATCTCCGCGACCCTCTGCTCCAGCGGCCTCTTGCCGGACAGCACCTCTCTGGTCAGCGTGAGCTGCTCGAGGTCCCGGTGGGCCGCGATCAGCACCACCGCAGCCGGTGCCTCGTAGATCTCCCGGGACTTTATGCCCACCAGCCTGTCCTCTATCACGTCAATGCGGCCGACGCCGTGCACGCCGCCCTCCTCGTTGAGCCTGCCGATCAGCTCGACCAGTCCCATGCTCACGCCATCGACGGCCACGGGCACCCCCTTTGCGAACTCGATCTCGATATAGGCGGGATCGGGCGCGTCCAGCGGCGAAGTGGTCCACACGTAGGCGTCTTCCGGAGGCTCCACCCAGGGGTCCTCCAGCACCCCGCACTCGCAGGAGCGGCCCCAGAGATTCTCGTCGACGCTGTAGGGAGATGCGACCGTTACCGGCACGGGGATGCCGCGCTCCCTGGCGTACTCGATCTCCTCCTCGCGCGTCATCTTCCACTCGCGCATGGGAGCGATTATCTCCAGTGACGGGTCGAGCGCTGCGGTCGCCACCTCGAAGCGCACCTGGTCGTTGCCNNGCAGCCGTGCGCCACGGCCGTCGCTCCGTAACGATGCGCGGCCTCCACCTGGAGCCTGGCAATCAGAGGCCTCGCCAGCGCCGTCGCCAGCGGATACGATCCTCCGTACAGCGCGTTGGCCCACAGAGCGGGGACGACGAAGTCGGACGCGAACATCTCTCTTGCGTCGATCATCTCCGAGGCTACGGCCCCGGTGTCGAGCGCCTTCTGCCTTATCGCCGCCATGTCACCAGGTTGGCCCAGGTCGGCGCACAGTGCGACCACGTCGCAGGACCGCTCCTCGATCAGCCAGCGAACCAGCACCGACGTGTCGAGCCCTCCCGAGTATGCAAGTATCACCTTGGGCTTGTCGCCCTTGTTCTTCCCTGATCCGGTCAATCTCTTCACCCCTGTTCCAACGCGTATCCCATCAGCGTCTCGCCTACTCGCGAGCTGCTCGCTCTACTCGAGCAGACGACCATTATAGTGTCATCGCCGCCGACGGTGCCCGCCACCCCCGGGAGCGAAGCGGCGTCTATGGCCCAGGCCAGCGCCTGGGCGCCGCCCGGCTGCGTNNCGCACCACCACAATGTTCCCGGTCGGCTCGACGGTCAGGAGCACCTGCGGCGCGGTCCTTCGAAGGGCCGAGTCGTCTGCGCCGCTCGCGGAGCCCGGCTCCACATACCTCGCTCCCTGGCCCGCCTCCCGAAGCCTCATCAGCCCAAGTTCGCTCAGGTCCCTCGAGACGGTTGTCTGGCTGACTTCGAAGCCCTCGGAGCGCAGTGACTTCACCAGGTCGCTCTGGCTGCCGACCTTCCCGGACCTGACTATCCTGCGGATCGCCTCTTGTCTCTGCTTCTTCACAAGACCACCTATCCGAATATCAAGCCCAGCAGGGCGACCTGCGCGTGCAGCCTGTTCTCCGCCTGGTCCCACACTGCCGAGTGGCTGCCGTCGAGAACGTCGCCGGTGATCTCCTCGCCGCGGTGGGCGGGGAGGCAGTGCATGACCATCACGTCATCGCTAGCCCGGTCGAGCATCTCCTCGTTGACCTGGAAGCTCGCGAAGTGTCCCAGCGCGTCGCGCTTCTCATCAGGCTGGCCCATACTCACCCACACGTCCGTGTAGATGACATCCACCCCAGAGGACGCTTGAGCCGGGTCGTTGCCGACGAGCAGCGACCCTCCCGAGGCGTCGGCGTACCCCTTGCACTCCGAGGTGATGGTCTCGAGCGGCCCGTGACCTTCGGGCGTCGCAACCACGACGTCCATGCCCAGCTTGGTCCCCGCCCGCATAAGCGAGTGCGCGACGTTGTTGCCGTCGCCCAGGTAGGCGAGCCGGAGTCCGCGGAACGCCCCTTTGTACTCGAGCATCGTCATCATGTCGGCCAGCGCCTGGCATGGGTGGCTCTCGTCCGTCAGCGCGTTGATCACAGGGACCGAGGAGGCTTGAGCCAGCGATTCCAGCCGGTCCTGCCCGAAAGTGCGGACCACCAGCCCGTCCAGGTACATGGCCAGGACCCTGCCGGTGTCCTCGATCGTCTCGCCGCGTCCAAGCTGCAGGTCCCGGTCAGTAAGCGCCAGCGCGCTGCCTCCCAGCCTGTGCACCGCGACCTCAAAGGAGACGCGGGTGCGAGTCGAAGGCTTCTCGAAGATGAGCCCCACGACCTTGCCGGCCAGCGGCTTGTACCCCTTTGTCCCTTCGCTCTTGAGGCGGACGGCCTCCTCCAGCAGGGACTCCATCTCTTCACCGGTGAGCGGCGCGAGCGTCAGGAAGTCCTCTCCCCGCAGCTTGTTCTTGAGCACCATAGTCCTTTCCCTAGCGGACCCTGCGAAGCACCTCTTCGAGGACACCCGCGGCGGTCATCGCCTCGTCTTCCGTGAGCGTGAGCGCTGGAAGCATTCTCACGGCGCTGGGTGAGACGTCGTTGAACACAACCCCTCTCTCCAGCCCCATGGTCACAACCTTGCGCGCCACGTCATTGTCTAGCTGGACGGCGAGCATCAGCCCGCGCCCTCGAACCTCGGTCACCCCGGGGACCTCACCCACCATCGAGGCGAGCCTTCCCGCCAGGGCGGACCCAACGCGGCCGGCGTTCTCGGACAGATTCTCATCCAGGACGGTCCGGACTGTGGCGTGCGCCGCCGCACAGGCCAGGAAGCCTCCACCGAAAGTCGTACCGTGGTCGCCGGGCGACAGCACCTCGCCGAACTCGCCCCTCGCCAGGAAGGCCGCCGCGGGAACACCGTTGGCGAGCCCCTTGGCGACGGTGATGACGTCGGGGACTACCCCGGAATGCTCCGCCGCGTAGAAGGCGCCCGTGCGCCCCATCCCACTCTGCACCTCGTCCGTTATCAGAAGCGCCCCGCTGCGGTCGCACGTGGCGCGCGCGGCCCGCAGGAACTCATCGCTGAGCGGGTAGACCCCACCCTCCCCCTGGATCGGCTCGAGCACGACGGCGGCGGTGTGAGCGTCCACCGTCCGCTCCAGAGTATCCGTGTCGTTCAACGGCACGTGCGCGAAGCCCGGCATCACCGGGCTGAACGGCTTCCACTTGGTGGGCTGGCCCGTTGCTGACATGGTTGCGAGGGTCCGCCCGTGAAAGGAGCCCAGCAGGCAGACGATCTTGTCCCGCCCGCCGTCTCTGGTGAAATGGTACTTGCGCGCGAGCTTCATCGCCCCCTCGTTGGCCTCGGCACCGGAGTTGGCGAAGAAGCACCGTGAGCCGGGGAAGGTGCGCTCGACCAGCAGCTGCGCCAGCTCGGCCTGCGGTTCTACGTAATACAGGTTAGTGGTATGCACCAGGGTGGCGGCCTGCTCGCAGATGGCCTGCGTCACCGCCGGGTGGCAGTGCCCCAGCACCGTCACACCCAGCCCCCCGACCATGTCGAGGTACTCCTTGCCGGAGCTGTCCCACAGCCGCGTCCCCCTGCCGCGCGTGAAGGCGACCGGCAGCCTCTTGTAGGTCTGCATGGTGTAGGCCGCGTCCAGCGCCTGGACCTTTGCAAGCAGCTCGTCCATCAGGCTTCCTCTTCCTGGTCGGTTATCATCGTGCCGACCCCCTCGTTGGTGAAGACCTCCAGCAGCAGGGCGTGATCGACCGTGCCGTCGAGGATGGTCGCGCTTTCCACGCCGCCCTCGACCGCCGCGAGAGAGCTCTCCACCTTGGGGATCATCCCCTTGGACACCGCGCCGCTCTGAAGCAGGCTCCTGCACCCCAGCGCGTCGCACCTGCTTATGAGCGCGCCCTCCGAATCCAGGATCCCCTTCACGTCGGTCATGTAGATGACCTTGGAGGCTCCCACCGCCGCCGCCACCTCGCCCGCGACTATGTCCGCGTTTATGTTGTAGGAGTTGCCCTCTTCATCGGTGCCGACCGACGCGATCACGGGGATGAGTTCGTAGGTGAGGAGCTCCTCGATTATCTGCGCGTTGATCGACGCCACGTTGCCCACCCAGCCGATGTCGGTGCCGTCCTCGGCCAGGCGCCGCTTCGCCATGATCAGGTTGCCGTCGTCACCCGACAGCCCCATCGACAGCGTCCCGTGCCGGTTTATCAGCGACACGATCTCCTTGTTGACCTTTCCCACAAGGACCATCTTGGCTATCTCCATCGTCTCCGTGTCGGTGACCCTGTGCCCGCTCACGAACTGCACGTCCTTGGACAGCCGCTTCATGTACTCGGTTATCTGCGGGCCTCCGCCGTGGACTATTACCGGCTGTATGCCGACGTACCTCATCAGCACCACGTCGGAAGCGAACATCTTCCTGACCTCGGTGCGCTCCATCGCGTTGCCCCCGAGCTTGATGACCACCGTCTTGCCCCGGTGTTTCTTGATATAGGGGAGGACCTCGGTCATCACCCGGGCCTTCATCTGCAGATCTCCTTCAACGCTCGCCATCGCGCGTCAGCTCCTCTCGCCCGCGTTGAACTCGACGTAGGCGGTGGAGAGGTCACAGGTGAGGAAGTAGGCCGAGCCCGAGCCCAGCCCCAGGTTGACGGTGAGCTCCACCTCGTCGCGCTTCATGATCCGGGTCAGGTCCGCCGGGTCGTAATCGACGGCCTTGCCGCCCTCCGCCACCTTGTGCTCGCCGATGAAGGCGATAAACTTCGCGGGGTCCAGCACCACGCCGGCGCTGCCCGCGGCCGCGGCCACCCTGCCTATGTTCAACTGCTCACCGTTGAACGAGCACTTGACCAGGTTGGAGTTCGCTATCGCCCTCCCGACGCGCACGGCGTCGGCGTCGTCCACCGTGCCGTTCACCACGATGCGTATCAGCTTGCTGGCGCCTTCTCCGTCCTTGACCAGAGACATCGCGAGATTGCCGGTGAGCCAGCAGAGCGCCCTGTAGAACAGGTCGGCCTCCTGGCTGGACAGCACGTGTCCCTCGGAGAACGCGGCGCCGTTGGCCAGCATCAGCACCATGTCGTTGGTGGACTGGTCGCCGTCCACGGATATCCTGTTGAAGGACCACTCCACGGCCGACGCGAGCCAGTCCTGCATCATGTCGTGGGGCAGCTCTATGTCGGTGGTGATGACCGCAAGCATGGTCGCCATGTTGGGGTGCACCATCCCCGAGCCCTTGGCCATCGCGCCGATCCTCACGATCTTGCCGCCGATCTCCATCTCGGCGGCGAGCTCCTTGGGGTAGGTGTCGGTGGTCATGATCGCCTTGGCTGCGTCGGTGTTGCCCCCGGGGCTGAGCTCGCCCGCGGCCTGGTCTATGCCCGATGCCACCTTGTCCATCGGGAGGAATTCACCTATGTGCCCGGTCGAGGCGACGACCGCCTGGCCTGAGCTCAAGCCCAGCGCCTTCTCGGCGGATTTGGCCATCAGGACCGCGTCCTTCATCCCACGCTCGCCCGTCATGGCGTTGGCACATCCGCTGTTGAGCACCACCGCCTGCGCCTGTCCCGCCGACAACAGGCTCCTGGTCAGCAGGACGGGAGCCGCCTTCATCTCGTTCGTCGTGAAGACCCCGGCGGCGAACGCCGGTTGGGAGGAGTAGACCAGCGCCAGGTCGTTCTTCCCGTCCGCCTTGATGCCGCAGGAGACGCCGGAAGCGAGGAACCCCTCCGGAGCGCATACACCTCCCAGGATCCGGTCGAACCCCATCGCGTTCATGCCGATCACCACCTACCTTTTCTCAGGGGAAAAGCCCGCAGACAGAAAGGCCGAGCTTCTCGTCCATGCCGAACATTATGTTGGCGCTCTGGACCGCCTGCCCGGACGCGCCTTTGACCAGATTGTCTATCGCGGACATCACGATCGCCATACCCGCGCCGGTCACTTCCACCGCCACGTGGCAGCTGTTACATCCCCTGACCGCCTTGGTCTGAGGATAGGCTCCCTCTTCCAGCAGTTGGACGAAGGGCTCGCCGGAGAAGGCCTCCTGGAACGTGGCCCGCACTTCCGCCGGCTTCGCGCTCCGCTGGAGCGGCACGTACATCGTGCTCAGAATTCCCCTGTCCATCGGCGCCAGATGCGGAGTGAAGACCATCTTCACCGGCCCGGCGGTCATCTCCTGGAGGCAGAGAGAGATCTCGGGCGCGTGCCGGTGCCCGCTCACGGCGTACGGCGTGATGCTGTCGGACGCCTGGGGGAAATGCGTGGGAAGTGTGAGCGTCCTGCCCGCGCCCGATATCCCGGTCTTGGCGTCGATGATAACTGTACCGCCTATCATGCCCGCCTTTGCCAGCGGATACAGCCCCAGCAGGGACGCAGTCGGAAAGCAACCGGGGTTGGCCACCAGGGACGCGCCGGCTATCTCCTGGCGGTTGAGCTCGCACAGCCCGTAGACGGCGCTCTGGAGCAGGTCGGGGCTGGTGTGGTCGAGCCCGTACCACTCGGCGTAGAGGTCGGCCGGCAACCTGAAGTCAGCAGAGAGGTCTACGACCTTCCTGCCCGCGGAGACGGCCTCGGCCACGACCCTCATGCTCTCGCCGTGCGGCAGGCACGAGAAGACCACGTCGCAGGAGTCCAGCAGGCCCGGCTCATAGGCCACGAAGTCTCCCGGGTACCACCCCGCGAGCGAAGGGTACAACAAGGCGATGCCGGTTCCCGCGTATTGTCCGGCTGTAGTCACCTCGACCTCCAGCTCCGGGTGCCCCGCCAGTATCCGCATCAGTTCCGCACCAGTGTATCCGGATGCTCCCACGATTCCTGCCCGCAGCAACTTTTCCTCCTCGTTCGATAAGCAAAGACGCGCCCGGTGAGCGCATCATGAATAATATACAACTATACGAATAATTATGCAAGGGGTGTCCAAGGCCCCGCTCGCGGGCCTCGGCCCCGACGGCTAGCGCACCTGCCCCTCTCCGCGTATCACGAACTTTGTGCTGGTGAGTTCGGTCAGGCTCATGGGCCCCCTGGCGTGCAGCTTCTGGGTGCTGAT
>PMJJ01000086.1 GCA_003157385.1 Actinomycetota bacterium
AGATGTAGGAGTCGAACCCCGGCCGGCAGGTGCCTTCCGCGAAGTAGAACGTGCGCGCCGGCGAGACCGCGCCCACCACGTCGTGCCCGCCCGTCCAGTTGAGGTTCCTGTTCCCCTGGTAGTTGAAGTACATCGCCCGCTCGGCGATTATCTTCTGCCCGTTGGTGCACTGGACCCTGGTCGAGAAGTCATGGGCCGGATTGTCGCCCACCCCCAGGGTGTCGCGCGGGGAAACGGTGCAGCGTGAACCCGGCGCGACGTCGATGCGCCCCGTGGCGGTGCTCCCGTCGCCTTTCATGTAGCTCAGGGTCACCTTGGCCACGATGTCACCCGGGTTCTGGATGCAGATGAAGGGGTTGAAGTTGGGCCTGCAGGTCCCCTCCGCGAAGTAGAAGTCGGTGGAAGGAGCGGTGGCGCCGACCACATCGTGCCCGCCTGTCCAGTTCCCCCGGTAGTTGAAGTACATCGAGCGCTCGCAGATCACCGGCCAGTCGGAGGTGATCGCGGCGCTGACGCTGGTGCCCGGCATGTATTTGTTGACAAACACGGTGCTGCGGGAGCACGGCCCTACCGTCAGCGGGACGTGCTTGTGCACTCCCTTGTCCGTCATCAACTCGATGTCGGCGTGCGCCGCAACCTTGCAGGGGTTCTGAACCAGGATGTACTCGTGAAAGTTCGCGGGGCCGGGCGGCGGAAGCGGCTCGTTCCCAGTCGGTATCTCCCCGGTGCGCTGCGCGTTCTCCCGGAACTGCGGCCAGGGCATGATCCTCTTGTCGTCAGCCACCGTCCCTGTGTAGGCTCCGCAGTCGAAGACGTAAAAGCTTCCCCCGCCCTCCTCGGAGCCGGTGGCGATGGCCACCTCGACGTGCCCGTCCCTGTCGAAGTCGCCGACGGCGGGGCTGCTGATTACGAAGTTGTCCAGCACCTGATCCCAGATGCATGCACCATGCGCGTTCCAGGCCCCTATCGCCTGGCCGGAGCCCATGACGAAGTCCGGGTTCCCGTCGCTGTTGACGTCGGCAAGCGCCGGCGATGCCCTGTTGGGCCCCCGAAGGCGGTGTTCTCCCAGACCAGCTGGCCGCTGTTCCCCTTGATGAGAAGGATCCTGTCGGCGCCCTTGTTACCCACCGGATAGCATCCGATCGCTATCTCTTTGACACCATCCCTGTCGACGTCTCCGATCGCCGGAGACGACATGGTGCACCCGGCGGTGACCACGGGGAATCCCCGGCAGTCCGAGCCATCGTGGTTCCAGGCGTAGACTCGGAAGCCCTGGTTGGTGAGGTTGCCCGTGGCCGTGTAGTAATGGCCGGTGCCCACAACTATCTCGTACCAGCCGTCGTTGTTGATGTCGGCGCACGCCGGAGAGGACCAGAGGACCTCGGGCGTGCACTTCGGAAACCCCGGATAGAGGCTTCCGTCTTTCCTGAACACCCACAGAAGGCCTCCCGGCGGGTAGGGCCATCCACTGCCGCCGGTGCAGTCACCTCCCACGATGACCTCCTTATAGCCGTCGCGGTCGATGTCTGCCAGCGCTGCCGACGACCAGATGGTGTCCTTGGTGTCTATCGGCCACCCGGGCAGGATCGCTCCGGTGAACGCCCACGCGTAGACGTAATGCCCGTAGCAGCCCACCACGATGTCGGCAACCCCGTCACCGTTTATGTCGCCGATGGCCGGCGTCGCGTAGATGCCCACGTACTGGGCCGTCCTTGCCGTCTGCTTGGGCCAGCCCCACTGGGTGAGGGTGACGCCGTTGCAGCCGAGGCCCCAGACGACCCCGTTCATGTCTCCGAAGAAGACCTCTTTCTTGCCGTCGCCATCGACGTCGTAACACGCGGCGCCGCCCCTGATGGCCGCCCCCACGTACTTGACCCACTTGACCTTGCCTTGCGCGGTGAAGCAGTACATGTGGCCGTCCATGGTGCCCGCCAGGAGCTCGTCCTTGCCATCGCCGTCTATGTCGCAGGCGGTTATCTTGGTGTCATTGAAGCTCGAAGTCGAATGCACCTGCGCCTCGATGCGCCTGGAAAGAGCGGTGGCCGCGAAGCCCGAAGACGCGAAAGGCACCGCCAGGATCATGACGATCAGGCAGCATGCTACTGCCAGTCTCGCCGGAACCCTGTTGCTCTGCAGATTATTCCTCAACTCGCCCTCGTAGAACCGCCTTCACCTGCTCACGAGCTGACGGACTGGATTGATGTATCGCCAACATCGGTTGCCCGCCCGGTATAATAGCACTTTGACGACCGCACTGTGGATCCGACGCGGCGCTCACCATCTGACGCATACATGACCTGCGAAACACTACAGGCAGTTCAACGGATACGACGACAGCGGCTTCGGGGGGGTCTATGGAAGATCTGGAGAGCTCTTCGAGCTTCTCGGGGCCCCACTTCTCCCTGACCTCCATCTTCATCTCCTCCAACTGTTTCTTGTTGAATGCGCCGTACATCTCCGAGGTCGTCACTGCAGCCTCCCCCTTCAAGCTCTTTAGAGTCGCATCGATAGTGGCCAGCAGCCGGTCCAGCCTCGCCCGNNAGCTCCCTGAAGAAGAGTATCTGCTGGAGCTTGATCAGCTCGGCTTCCTCGTAGCAGCGGTACCCGTTCGGCTTCAGGTACGAGGGCTTGAGCAGCCCGACCTGGTCGTAGTAGTGGAGCGTGCGGACGCTCACTCCCGCCAGCTTCGCCAGTTGCTTGACCGTGTACTCCATGCCCCCATTGTGAACCATCACGTAACGTCAGGGTCAAGAGTCAAAGGTAACGGTCGTGAAGACCGCACGGAAAGCTGGTGACGGAAGAGCCGTACGCCTTCCTGTCCGGGCGCGCGGTCAGATATCTGCGTGGACGAAAGGCGTAGAGGGGTAATATTAACGCGCGCCGACCTCGCGCGGCTTCAGCACCAGATCGACTCCCTCAAGAATCAGACTCAGCCTCGCGCTCGACAGGCTTCCTATCTTCTCAATAAGGTCTTCCCTGAGGACCGTATGTATCTGCGAGACATTGACAACGCTGCGCCTGGGGAGGTTGCCTTCGTTTTTTGCGAGGAGGACGTTTCCCGGCGCCGCTGCTCGCCTCAGGTTCGAGGTGAGCTCACAAACGACAACGGAGTTGATCTTGCTCTTGTTGAAGAGGTTGTTCTGTATTACGACGTAGGGGTGCATTGCCGTTCGCCCCGAATCCGCGGGTCCACCCAGGTCGACCCAGTAGACGCCGCCTTGCTGGACTACCACTCGCCCTCCGAGAGTTTCCGCGTGTAGCTCTTTGTAAGAGCGCGTTTCTTGCGTTCGGCCGGGGTCTCCGGGGTTGAGTAGGCTTCATCGATCTCGGCGAGGAGCTGGAGGTTGTCCCTCTGCCTCATGAACGAGTCGAGCGCTTTCGCGTAGAGCTGACTGCGGGAGACGCCGAGGTCGCGCGCGAGCGAGTCGGCTTTTGAGAAGAGCTCTTCATCAATGGATATTGCGGTCTTTCTGCTCGGCATGCACTTGCCCTCCTGTGTAATACCAGCGTTATAAGTAATGTAATACCTCCGGTATTACCAGTCAAGAGTCGGCGGGCGTCGCGGGAGGCGCAGTTCACAGGCTCGGGGAAGCCGTCACGTCCTCGTCGCCGTGCAGCTCCTTGGCCCATCGCTGGTAGAGCGCGTCCACCTGGCCGGAGCCGCCGCTGTTGTCGCGGAACGCCGTCAGGAGGTCGGCCGCGGTCGCGTTATGGAAGACGTTCTTCCGGTAGTACTCCGACAGGCTCTTGTCGAACGCGGGCGCATCAAGCGCCTTGCGCAATTCGTTGAAGAACAAGGCTCCCTTGCCGTAGACGATCGCCGTGTACTGGTCATCGCTCTCGAAGCCGGATACCGGCAGGTCGACGGCCGCGTCGGGAGTCTCTTGTTCCCTCATTGACAGGTAGTAGCCGGCCATCTCCGCCACCGCAGCCCTGGCACTTGCATCTCCATACCGCCACAAGGAATAGAGGACCTCGCAGTAGCTGGTCAGCGACTCGTCCAGCCAGGGCGCCCCTATCGAATCGCTCCCCACCCCCATCGCCCACCACTGATGGCAGACCTCGTGCGCGACCGCAACGTCGAGCTCCTCCGCGTCGGCCTTGCTTTCATAGAGGAATGAGCCGATCACCGGCTGGCCCGTGTACTCCATGCCGTCATCCACGATGGGAGCTTCGCACACGTTGAGCCGCCTGTAGGGATAGGGGCCGAAGTGCTGCGAATACAGGGTCAAGGCCTGGCAGCCGCTGTCGAGCGCCTCCTTGCCCGCCCTGGAGTCCTTGTCGTAGTAGTAAGACGTGACCGTCGTCTGCCCCAGGGTCCGGCCGGCCGAGACATAGCGGTTGCTGACCTGGGCCTCGAAGTCGCGGACAGGTCCGGCGACGAAGACGTTCGCCCCACCAGGGCCTTTGTCCTCCACCCCGGGCGCGGCCACCGTGTAGCCGCCGGGCGCTTTAATCGAGACCGAGTAGAAGGCGCTGTCGTAATAGTTGGAATCCCCATACGAAGGGACGTCCCTCTTGTCCCACGCCCCGTTGGAGTAGGTGAGCACCGTGGGAAGGAAGCTGCCGAGGTCGAACGTGCCATCGGAGTGGGCATAGAGCCCATCGGTATCTTCCTGCCCCAGCGGTGGGACCGACTCGCTGAACGAGAACCCGACCACTGTCTGGCCTCCCGGCTTGATGCCATCGGGAACTTTAACGCTCAGGATCGAGCCGTCCAGGCTCGAGGTCGTCTTCTTCTCGTTTGCCGTCTGGTCGCTGATGACCGCCGGCTTGAGCGACTTCCCGGTGCCCGCGTCGCTCGCGAAGGCCCTGAAGACCACCTGGGACAGGTTATCGGGAGTCCTGTTGGTGTAAAGGACCTGTTCCTCACCGCTGATATTCATGCCGGCCGGATCGACCGAAGCGCTCACCGAGTAGACCAAGGCGCCGTCTGTGCGTCCCCGGGCCAGCTCTTTACCCGAGTCGTTGAGATATGACTCGGCTCGCTGCTTGATCGCGTCAAATACCGAGTGACCGCTTTGAAGCCTGGCCTGACCGGTTCCGCAGCCGAGCACGGGAACGCATATCAGCGCGACCGCGACCAGCACGGCAAGGACGCGCAGCCGTCTCTGAACTGCTGCCGGGCGTGTCCCTGGTGGAACGTTCGTTGTTCTCAGTCGCCGCACCCGCCTATGCTGTCGGTGCCTTCGGCGCGGTTGTTCCAGTACATGGCGCGCTCCACCATTATCTTCTTGCCGGAGGTGATGCTCTTGACCACGATAGCCGCCCGGGTGCCCGGTATCTTGTCGTTCATCTTGTAGGTGTGGCGGGAGTTGGCGGGTATGGTGTCGGTGAAGGTGACGTTTCCGGTTCCCGATGGGGTCAGGTAGGTCACCCGGACCTTCACCGGGGTGGAGTTGGGGTTCTGGGCCAGGGTGTAGGTCTCCACGTACTCGTTGGTGGCGTCACCGTCGGGGAGCCAGAAGGTGGTGTGCGGTGAGTCCATCCCTATGGAGTCGTGGCACTTCTCGCCGCCGGGCGAGTCCCAGTACATGGCCCGCTCGGCGATGATGGGCTTTGTCCCGTGCACCCGGGTGGAGACGTCGGTGTCGGGGGGCAGGATATCGTTCACCTTCACGGTCTTGCGGGAGTTGGCTCCCATGGTGAAGGAGGG
>PMJJ01000088.1 GCA_003157385.1 Actinomycetota bacterium
GTTGTACTTCCAGCCGATGAGCGGGTAGAAGACGTCCCCGGTCCGCGCGTGCGGGATGAGCAGGTACGGGTTGGAGTGGTAGACGGACATCGCCCTGCCGTGGAAGATGTAGCTGAACACGTCCTTGGACTGGAACGTGGGGCCGAAGAGGAACAGGAGCGCGAACAGCAGGAATGCGCCCCCGATGATTAGCGCGGTGCCTCTGCTGGAGTCCTTGCGGACGACGTAGATCGCGGCGAGCCACATCAGGGTCAGCGCCACCACCAGGAACATGAAGAGCCACATGCGAGTGAGCGCGTTGAGGCTCGCCAGGTGAAACCAGCGGGATGGCCAGACGAGCGGCCCGCCGTAGGTCGCTCCCTTTACGCTGTAGACGATCTGGAGCTTGGGGTTGAGGGCGATCGACAAGAGCACCCAGTAGCAGATGAAGCTCGCCGCGCCGAGCAACACGAGGAGGCCTCTCCTCGCGGATGGTTTTAGAGGTATCAGTCTTCTTCTTTCTGAATTCATTCCATGGCGGTTACTGCAGGACTTTCGCATATTGTAGCAGTCAATTTCTTTATTGACATATTCCCACCGAAATGCTAGGTTTACTCCCACTGAGCGTCGCTTGAAAAATAAATATCCACGAAAAGCGTTGAAGGGAGAGAGTAGAGGAGCAGCCAGGCCGAAGCGAGCCGGGACGGTGGGAGCCGGCGCCGAGGAGCCTTCTCGAACATGGCCCCTGAGCTCCCGGAAGAAAGCCACGGAAGTGGTGACTAGAACCGGGCGGACGTCCCCGTCAAAGGATCAGGGTATCGCCCCGATGAGGGCCGTACCCGATGAGGCTCACGCCGCGAGGCGCGGGCGAAGTGGGGTGGCACGGCGAAGGCCAGGCCTTTCGTCCCCATGGGCGGAGGGCTTTTCTTGTGCGACCTCGCGGCCGGCCCTTCAAGTACAATGGATATCGATGTCGAGAACTGAAGAAGCTCAGACCGGGGAGGTGAGATTGTGGCCAAGACATACCAGGAGATCAACCAGAGGATCTCCAGAGGCGAGGCCGTTGTCCTCACGGCGGAGGAGATGACCGAGCTGGTGAAGTCGGACGGCGCCAAAAAGGCGGCCGCCAGAGTGGACGTAGTCACAACGGGGACCTTTGGGCCGATGTGCTCTTCGGGCGCGTTCGTGAACTTCGGCCACAGCGAGCCCCCAATAAAGATGAGCAAGGTGTGGCTCAACGACGTGCCCGTGTGCGCGGACCTGGCCGCCGTTGACGTCTACATCGGCGCTACGGCGATGTCGGACACCGAGGGAATGGCCTATGGAGGCGCACACGTCATCCAGGACCTCATCGAGGGAAAGCGGGTCAAGCTGAGGAGCACGGCGTATGGCACCGACTGCTACCCGCTGCGCGAGATCGAGACCTGGGTGGACAAGGACACTATCAACCAGGCCTACCTGTTCAACCCGCGCAACTCGTACCAGAACTACGCCTGCGCGACCAACTCCTCCGACAGGACAATATATACCTACATGGGCGTGCTGCTGCCCAACTTCGGCAACGCCACCTACTGCAGCGCCGGGCAGTTGAGCCCGCTGTTGAACGACCCGCTGTACCGGACGATCGGGCTGGGCACCCGCATCTTCCTGGGCGGGGCGGCCGGGTACGTCGCCTGGGAGGGTACTCAGCACAAGCCCACCGTCGAGCGTTCGCCCGGCGGGACTCCGGTCGGGCCGGCAGCAAGCCTGGCTCTGATCGGGGACCTCAAGCAGATGGACTCGCGGTTCATCCGCGGTGCCCGTTTCCACAGGTACGGAGTGAGCCTGTATGTGGGAGTCGGGATCCCCATCCCCATCCTCGATGAGGAGATGGCGGCATACACGGGGGTGGCGGACGCGGACATCGTGACATCCATATTCGACTACAGCCAGCAGAGCAGGTCGCGCGACCCGCTGGGCAGGATCGATTACGAGCGGCTGCGCTCCGGCTCGATCAAGATCGGGGAGAAGAAGGTGCCCACGGCGCCGCTGTCGAGCTACAAGGTGGCCCGCCGGATAGCCCAGACCCTGAAGGCGTGGATAACAGAGAGCAAGTTCGCGCTGACCGAGCCCTTGCAGCCACTCCCGTCCGAGGGCACGGTACTGCCGCTCGACGTTCGCACAGAGGAGGGGATCTAGATGGCCAAGAAGAGGCTCGTGCTGACGTTCCCCCCGGAGGTCGTGGAGCGACCGGTGGTCTCGCTGATGGTCAAGGAATACGACGTCATCACCAACATACTTCGCGCCGAGATCCACGAGGGCGAGATCGGGCGCATGCTGGTCGAGCTCGAGGGAGAGGGCAAGAAGATAAAGGCCGGTGTCGAGCACCTCAAGGTGATGGGCGTCCAGGTCGAGGAGGCCATAACGGACATCGAGCTCGACGAGGAGCTCTGCATCTCCTGCGGGGCGTGCACCGCCGTGTGCCTGCCGCGCGCGCTCAAGGTGCAGGCCCCCGACTGGGAGCTCGGCCTGGACAAGGACCGCTGCATCCTCTGCGGGTTCTGCGTGGACGCCTGCCCGCTCCAGCTCATCAAGGTCAAGTTCTAGCCCCAATGCAAGAAGGGGACAGGCCCCTTTTTACGTTCTAGAGAGGCAAGGTCCATGGCGGAGAACCTCACCATCACGTCGGAGCGCCCATCCGGGGCGGTGGAACTCGAGGCGAGCCTCGCGGTGCCCGACGGTCAGGCCAGCGGTGGCGTCTTGCTCTGCCACCCGCACCCGGTCGGCGGCGGGGAGATGGATGTCGGCCTGCTGGTCGCCATCGAGAGATGCCTCCTGAAAGCCGGTTTTGCCGTGTTGAGGTTCAACTTCGCCGGTGTCGGCCGCAGCACCGGGAACTTCGTCGATGGGATGGAGGAGCCACTGGATGTGGCGGCGGCGATGGAAGCCCTGCGCTCGCGCACCGGGCTCGCTCCGGAGCTGACCAGCATTTGCGGCTGGTCGTTCGGGGCGTGGATGTCGCTGATGGCGCTCGCCGACGGCCTCGACGCCACGACCTGCGTGGCTATTGCCCCGCCGCTGATCCTCTACGACTGGCATCCGTTCGCGGAGCGCATGGCGGCGTCGGCCACCGAGAGGCACTATATAGTCGGCGCGAACGACCAGTTCTGCCCGCTCGATTTCCTCGAGGCCTTCACCGCGTCGCTCTCACCGCGGGACGCAGAGAACGTCACCGTCCTGCCCAACACCGACCACTACCTGTTCGGTCGCGAGGACGCGGTGGCCGCACTGGTCGCCGAGATCCTGTCATAGCCCCGCAGAATGCAACAAAAGGGGTCAGACCCCTTGTTTTGCAGTTGGCATTTAATAGGTTGGAGTAGCTGCGAGTGCTCGGGGTACCTTCTCCCTCGCTCCGTTCGCCGACTCAAAGTCGCTTGGGAAAAGGCACCCGCTCGCCATAACAAGCAGGAGTAACCCGTCCTGACCCCACCCCCCCTATAAATAACTAATCAAGTGGAGTGGNNTGTAGTGTGGCGTGTAATCGAAAAACGCAAAAAGGGGACAGCCCCCTTTTTGCGTTTTGGGCAAGGGTCGTCAGAAGTTACCAGCGGGCGAGGTATACCTTCTCCTGAAGGAGTTGGTTCCGACCACCGACTGAGGGGGAAGGTATACCGAGCATCACTTCTTTTTGGGCGGCGCCACGTGTATCGCCTTGCCGTGCGCGGCCTCAGCGGCCTCCATGATGGCCTCCGGCAGTGACGGGTGCGCGTGGATCGTGTTGGCGATGTCCTCCGAAGTCGCTCCCATGTGCATCGCCATGGCGACCTCGTGGATGAGGTCGGAGGCGTGAGGCCCCATGATCTGGGCGCCCAGCACCCGGTCGGTCTTGGCGTCGATGACCAGTTGCACGAACCCGTAGTCCTCGCCCATCGCCAGGGCCTTGCCCAGCGCTCCGAAAGAGAAGCGGCTGACGGTGACGTCTATGCCCTGCTCGGCGGCCTTGTCGGCGTTGAGGCCGACGCTGCCGATCTCGGGTGTGGTGAAGATGCAGGCCGGGACCACGTGGTACTGCATGGTGGCGTTGCCTCCGGTTGCGTTCTCGGCGGCCACCAGGCCCTCGAAGGTGGCGGTGTGCGCCAGAAGGATGCCGCCGACCACGTCACCGCAGGCGTAGACGCCGTCGGCGCTGGTCTCCATCGCCTGGTCGACATCGATCCGCCCGCGCTCGTCGACCTCGATACCGGCCTCTTCGCAGCACAGGCCGGCCGAGTTGAACTTGCGGCCGATGGACACCAGCAGCTTCTCGGCCTCGAGCTCGTCGCCGCTGGAGAGCTTCACCTTGATGCCGTCCTCGCGGTATTCCAGCACCTCGGTCACGGTGGTCTCGGTGCGGATGTCGATTCCCTGCTTGCGGAACGTCGAGCGCATCTGCTTGGCCACCCGGCTGTCCTCGGTAGGCAGCATGCGGTCCATGAGCTCGAGCATCACGATCTCGGTGCCAAGGGTGGAGAATATGCAGGCGAACTCGCTGCCGATGACGCCGCTTCCCACGATGATGAGGCTCTTCGGCACGTGGTCGAGCGCCAGTGCGTCCGTGGAGGTCATGACCGCCGGCTGCGAGAAGTCGAAGGTCGGCAGCTCGGCCGGGTCGGAGCCGGTGGCGATGATTATCTTGTCCGTCTCGAGCACGCGGTCGCCGCCGTCGGTCTTGGCGAGCACGTTCTTCTCGGGTGTGATCGATGCGAACCCGTTGACGAGCTCTATCCCGTTGGCCTTCAGCAGCTGGAGGATGCCGCCGACCAGGGTGTCGGTGACCTTCTGCTTCCTGGCCTGGATGGCAGTCCAGTCGGGCTCTATCCCGGTGATCTTGACCCCGAACTTCTCGGCCTCGCGGGCGTGGGCGATGAGCTCGGCCGAGGCCAGCAGGGCCTTGGTTGGTATGCAGCCCCAGTTGAGGCAGGTCCCGCCCACCTTATCCTTCTCTACAAGGGCGACCTTGGCCCCCCGCTGCGCGCACCTGATGGCCGCCGGATAGCCTCCCGGGCCCCCGCCTATGACCACTACGTCGAATTTCCCTTCCTCTGCCATTATGCGTCCCCCTTGTGCTCTATTATTGAGGTTCTTTTTTAGCGAAAAAGCGCCATAAACTCAATCACATAGGCCAGGACCAGTCAAACGCCTCAGGCTGGAGCCGCCCGCGTCCGCGAGCGTCAGATTTCAACCAGGTTTTACCAGTCCGTCCGAGGTCGGGAGGCCGGCTCCAGGGGGCGGCGCGGAGGCTCCGGTAGCGGGTTGCAATACCGTGGGCAGTTTCTATATAATCCGTGGCGTGTGCCTCCACTATAGGGAGGCTACATTTATGTCTGTTGAAAATCAGACCGCGAAAATGTCTTTTGAGGTCAAATCCGTAGCGAAAGGGGATGATGCGCAGACAGAGCTATGCCTGCTTGGCAGGGAATGTTGGATCCGACCCCGCCAGGGGTCTTTAGTAGAGACGGCACAGGACTAAGGAGGGGCTATGGCAGCAGTTCCGAGTGACCTTGAGATCGCGCAAGCGGCAACGCTGCAGCCGATCGTTGAGATCGCCAAGAAGATCGGGCTCGAAGAGGACGACCTCGAGCTCTACGGCAAGTACAAGGCAAAGGTGCACCTCGATGTGATCGACCGGCTGAAGGACAAGCCGAACGGCAAGTACATCGACGTCACCGCGATTACCCCGACACCCCTTGGTGAGGGCAAGACGGTCACCTCGATCGGCCTCACCGAGGCGATGAACAAGATCGGTAAGAGCTCGATAATCAATATCCGCGAGCCGAGCATGGGCCCGGTCTTCGGCATCAAGGGCGG
>PMJJ01000119.1:0-635 GCA_003157385.1 Actinomycetota bacterium
ATCGACGGCAAGCCCTACATCTTCAGCTCGCGCTTCTACGACGGCTACCAGATGACAGGCGTGCTGCACTCGCTGTCGATGCTCATCACCACCAGATACCACGCGTGCGTGCTGTCGATGACCGGCGGGGTTCCGGCCATCGCCGTCTCTATCGACGAGCGCCTATACAATATCTACAACGAGTGCGGCCAGCTCGACGACTACTACCTCAAGACCGACGATGAAGCCATGGGCGAGAAGCTGCCGCCGATGATGGAGAAGCTCTGGAAGAACAGGAAAGCGGTCTCGGCCGACACGCTGGCCCAGGTGCCGCGCTACCTGAGGCAGTTCTCCGACATGGGCAAGTTCTTCCGCGGATGGGTCGAGGAGAAGTTCCCCCGGATCGAGCTCGCGCCGGAGCCGACTGACTGGCTCGGCTACCTTCCGGACCTTCACGACGGACTGAAGGCGGCGCTGAAGAAGGCTAAATAGGCAACGTTCACGATCGTGGGAGGTCTGATGGCTGACGTCTTAGTGATCGGGGCCGGGTGGGGCGGGCTCACGGCCGCCGCGATCCTCGCTCACCAGGGGCTCGAGGTCGAGGTGCTGGAAGCCACCGCCCACGTCGGTGGGCGCTCGGCCTGCGACCGCAAGGA
>PMJJ01000119.1:676-8685 GCA_003157385.1 Actinomycetota bacterium
TCCTCCGACTACCTGTCCTGGGCGGACAAGATGATCATCGGGCACGGGGTACGCAGGCTCATCGTCGCCAACACGGCCAAGACCGCGGACGTGCCTCTGCTCGACAGGATCCCCGGCAGGAACCGCAAGGCGGTGACCGACTTCTACCGCGTGCTGGCCGCGATGGGGCTGGTCGACCCCAACATCGAGGTGGCAAGCGCGGGGGAGTTCTCCAAATTCCTCAGGCGGGCGATGAGGGCGAAAGAGCAGGTCGCCTACCCGAGGGGCGGGACGCGGCAGATAAACGAAGCTCTGGCCTCAAAGATAAACGAGTCCGGCAAGATCACCTTTAACAGCAGGGTCAAGGGGCTGGAGATAGCCTCCGGCGCGGTCAAGGGCGTGCTGGTTCACGAGGACAGGCTGGCGGCGCGCGCGGTTGTCTACGCGCTGCCGGTGCAGAAGCTGCCCGAGCTGGTGGGTGACGCGCTGCCCGCCGATTACCTCGAGAGGTGCTCCGGCCTCATTCCCACCGCCGGCATCTCGGTCGACCTCTGCCTGCAGAAGCCGGTCTCCGACATCGACGGCTTCATCATCACCCCCGACCCGATCGTCATCGGCCAGTTCACCTCCAACATCGACGACACCACCGCACCCGCGGGCAAGCAGCTCGCCACGTTCTTCTATCCCCTCCCGATGGAGACGATGGACGACCGCGCGCGGCTGGACCTCGAGCAGAAGAAGCTCATCGACCTGCTGGAGACGATGTTCCCCGGGATCATGGACGCGGTCGAGTGGGAGCGGGTGCTGCGGCTCAAGATGGTGGACGGGTTCGAGCCCCGCGTGGGGCAGACCGACAGGGACCGCCCTGCCACGCGGGTCGGAGGAGTCGACAACCTATTCCTCGCGGGCGACTGCGTGGGGGTCAAGGGCAAGGGTGGAGACGTGGCGTTCACCTCTGGAGTCGCGGCGGCGCATGCCGTCCTCGACTTCCTGGGCTAGAGGCCCGCGATGGGCGGGCCCGAGCTGCAGCTTACCGGCGAGCGCACCCTGCCGGGCATCGACCGCGAGAACTACTGGTTCCAGCGTCACCTGGTCGCGTATAACCACGTGATGAATACCGTCGCCGGCAGGAAAGTCATCGACGTCGGCTGCGGCGAGGGCTACGGTCCGGCGATGCTGGGGCCCTCGGCGAGCAAGGTGCTGGGTGTCGACATCGCCCCCGAGGTCATCGAGCACGCGCGGTTCACCTACGGCTCCAGGGAGGTCACCTTCGAGGTCATGGACGTCAACCACCTGGCGGTGGAGGACTCCTCCTTCGACGTGGCGGTCTCCTTCCAGGTGGTCGAGCACCTGGCCGACGAGTCCGGTTACTTCAGCGAGATTGCCCGCGTGCTGCGGCCGGGCGGGACCGCATGCCTCACCACGCCGAACCGCCTGACGATTTCCCCGGGCCGCGATGAGCCCATCAACCCCTTCCACCTGCGCGAGTACACCCCCGACGAGTTCGCTTCCGCACTTGAACCGCACTTCTCCGAGGTGCGGATAGAAGGCCTCTTCCACGCCGGCTGGCTCGCGCTGAACGAGCGCGCGCGCATCGTGGACTTCATCAAGTTCTACGAGATGGGACGCGCCAACCCCAGGTACTGGACGCACCGGCTGCTGACTCCGCTGGTGCGGGCTCGCGACTTCCGCATCGGTGGCGGCGACCTCTCCCGCTGCCTGGACATCGTGGCGACGTGCGGCGGGGCCGGGAGTGAGCTCTAGATGAAGGGCTACTTCTCGCTGGTCCTGCACACCCACATGCCCTATGTCAGGAAGAACGGCGTCTGGCCGGTCGGAGAGGACTGGCTCTACCAGGCCATGAGCGAGACCTACATCCCGTTGCTCGGCGCGCTGGCGCAGTTGGAGGGCGAGGGAGTGGGCCCCTGCCTGGCGCTGACCCTCACGCCTGTCCTGTGCGAGCAGCTCGCCGACCCGTATATACAGGAGCAGTTCGTCGCGCATCTCAAGACCATGAGCGAGCACACGCGCAAGGACATCGACGACTTCACCTACTTCGACGACGAAGCCCGCAAGGCGCTGGCGGAGGCGTACTACGACGAGTACCGCCGCAAGCTGCTGGCTTACATCGCCATCGAGCACGACATCATCGGAGCGCTGGCCTCCTTCGAGGCGGAGGGCCTGGTGGAGACCATCGCCTCGGCAGCCACGCACGCTTTCCTGCCCGCGCTGGACGACCGCGGCGCGCGCGAGCAGGTCAAGATCGGCATCGAGTCGCACCGCCGTCTGCTGGGCGTCCAGCCGAGAGGCTTCTGGATCCCCGAGTGCGCCTACCGGCCCGGCCTCGAGGATGTGCTCGCGGCCGAGGGCATCGAGTATTGCATAGTCGATTCGTCGGCGCTCGAGGGAGAGCCCGGTGCGCGCCCTTATGGGGTGGGCCGCTCCGGCGTGGTCGCGCTGGCCCGCAGCGACAGGGCTCACTCCAACGCCTGGGACGACGTGACCGGCTACCCCACCGACGGCACCTACCTGGATTCCACCAAGTACTACCAGGGCTCAGGGCTCCACTACTGGCGGGTGACCGGGCCAGGCGTGTCGATCGAGGCGAAAGAGGTCTACCGGCCCAACCCCGCCCGGGTCAGGGCACTCGACCACGCGGGCCACTTCCTGGCCGACATCGCCTCCGAGATCGAGGCCGCCGTCGCGGACAGCAGGAGCTCCTGGCACGACCCGCCGCTGGTGCTCGCGGCATACGACACCGAGTTCCTCGGTCACGGCTGGAAGGAAGGCATCTACTGGCTGGAGGTGGCGTTGCGCTCGCTGGCCGCCTCCGACACTATCAAGCTGACACTGCCCTCGATATTCCTCGCCGAGAACGCCGAGCGCGACCAGGTCGACCTGGCTCCCACCACCTGGGGCACGGAGAGAGACTCCTCGACCTGGATCAACCCGTCCACCGAGTGGATGTGGGAGGAACTGGGCGCGGCGCAGGCCAGGCTATACTCCCTGCTCGACTCGGCGGGGAGCGGCCGTCCGGCCCCCGCGATGGCCCGGGCGCTGCTGCAGGCGCGGCGCGAAGTGCTGCTGCTCGAGTCCAGCGACTGGCCCTACATGGTTGCAAAAGACCGCGCCAGAGACTATGCTATTGACCGGTTTCGTACACACCTCGAGCGCTTCAAAAAGCTTGCGGCCGCGCTCGAGAGCGGTGAGGTAGACGGCATAGAGACTGCCTTGAGCGAGATCGAGGAAGCGGACAATCTGTTCGCAAAACTCGATCTCGGTGTTGTCTCTGGCCACGAAGGCCCGGCAGGGCCGTAAAGGGAGTGGGCATGCGGGTATTGCTTCTGAGCTGGGAGTACCCACCGCGCATCATCGGCGGTCTGGGCAGGCATGTCTATCACCTGGCGACGTCGCTGGCGGCCCAGGGGGTCAAGGTGCACGTCGTAACCAAGGACCACCCCGGCTCGCCCGAATACGAGGAGTCCGAGGGGGTCCATATCTACCGCGTGGTCAACTACCCGCCGGATATCCCCCAGGAAGAGTGGGTGCCCTGGACGCTGCAGTTCAACGTGGCGCTGCTGGAGAAGGCCGTCGCGCTGGTCAACGACATCAAGAACTTCAACGTCATCCACGCGCACGACTGGCTGGTCGCGCACGCNNTGGTGGCTCACGTTCGAGTCGTCCAGGACCATCTGCTGCAGCCAGTACATGATGGAGCAGATCACCGATATCTTCCAGCTTCCGACCGACAAGGTGGAGGTCATCCCAAACGGGATAGACCACGCGTCGTTCAAGCGGGACGTCAGCGTGGACCTCTACCGCAAGCGGTTCGTGCCACCCGGGGACAAGCTGGTGTTCTTCGTGGGGCGCCTTGTGTACGAGAAGGGAGTGCAGACGGTCATCGAGGCAATGCCGCTCATCATGAACAAGGTGCCGAACGTGACCTTCGTGGTCGCCGGCAGCGGCCCTCACCTGAACGAGCTCAAGTCTCTGGTGAGCGCGTTCGACCTGGATGAGAAGGTGAAGTTCACNNGGCGGCCTCTCCGAGATCGTGGTGCACGAGGAGACCGGGCTCAAGTTCGAGCCGGGCAATCCCAAATCGCTGGCGGACGCGATGCTGCGGGTGCTCAGCGACGATGACCTCGCCAGCCGGATCACCTCGGACGCAATGGCCTACATGGGAGACACCTACAACTGGGACCGCATCGCGCGCAGCACGCTGGACGTCTACCGGCAGGCCGAGCGCGGCTACGAGTACCGCCCCCGCACACTCAACCTATGCCCGCCGCTCCCCGACGAAGCCACCGGCTAACGGGGACAGGTAACTCTCTACTTCCTTTTCAAACCTCTCAACTCGATAAGCGGAACTATGTTGAAAAAGAAGTCGAATGTACCTGTCTCAACCACATTCTCAAAAGTTGAAATAAAGTGGAAAGTGCCTGTCTCTAAAAGAGTTTGTTGTCCGTGGCGTAGACCTTTGCCTCGCGCCTGGTCTTGTCCAGCTGCCGCTCGAGCTCGTCCAGCTTGTTCACCGTCGAGCTTAGCGTCTTGAGAGACCCGGTGAGGTCGACGGGCTTGCCCGCCTTCGCCGATTCGACCGACCCCAGCGCGAAAGTGGCCAGGTCTCTGGCGATGGCGAGCCCCTCCTGCGCCTTCAGCACTGCCTCCATCTGCATCGAGGCGTAAGTCTTGTACTTATCGACCCCGGACAGGCCCATGACTTTACGATACTGGACGAGCGCCCTGTCGATCAGGGCCATCGAGGCGTCTATCTTGGTCTGGATGCCGCGGACCTCCGCCTCCTTCGCGACAAGCCCCGCCACGTCGTTCGCGACCAGCAGCCTCAGCAGTTCCGCCTTGATGCTGTCCAGCTGGTTTCCGATGGCCGTGGCCGCTTTGCCGAGCTTGTCACCCTGCTCGCTGTACTTCCTGGCGAGGCCCGTGTCTCCTCCGCAGCCGGCGCCCAGGCCCGCCACCCCTGCGGCCAGCGAGGCCAGCACCACGGCCACCAGGATCAAGCGTACGGTTCTCATGAGGACGCACCTCCCACTCGAACTCATCCACAACCTCTTTCGTTCTCCCCAACGCGGGGGTTTATCAGAGAGCTCCCATCCCCTTCTCTATACGGCCGGTAAGAAGGTCAGCCGCGTGCTCAGGGGTGGTGACGTTGATCCACATCGAGGTCCCCAGCTCGAAACCGCCCATGGTGGTCAGCTTGGGGATGAGCTCGAGGTGCCAGTGATAGTAAGGGTATTCGGAGCCGTCCGTGGGCGCCGAGTGGATGTAGTAGTTGAAAGGCACGTCTCCGAACCTGTCGTTATACAGGCCCAGAATATCGCGCAGCATCAGGGCGAACTCCTCCAGCTGCGTGTCGTCGATCATGTCGAACGACTCCTGGTGGGTGCGGGGCACGATCCATACCTCGAACGGCAGCTTGGACGCGAACGGCGTGATGGCGACGAACGAGCGGTTCTTCGCCACCACCCTCCGCAGCATGTCCATCTCGCTCGATATCATGCGGCAGAAGACGCACTTGCCCTGCCGGGTGTGATACCAGGAGGCGCCGGCCAGCTCCTGCTGCAGCAGCGGCGGCACCAGCGGCACCCCGAACAGCTGCGAGTGGGAGTGCTCGAGCGATGCGCCTGCCTCCCTTCCGCTGTTCAATATGATGTGGACGCAGCGCACGTGCGCGTCCTCGGCGTTGGCCCTGTACCTGTGCCGGTAGACCCGCAGCACCAGCTCCACCTCGTCCGGCGGCATGGTGGCGAGCCTGGCGTTGTGGTCCGGGCTGTGGATTATCACCTCGTGCGAGCCGTCGGCGGTGCGCCTGGGGAACAGCGGCTCGGATTCCAGTGTGGGTTCGCCCGACTGGAACGCGGGAAACTTGTTGGGGAAGACGCGGACCTGCCAGCCCGGGGTGTTGGGCTCGCCATCGTTGGGACGTATGGCCAGCACCTCCAGCGGGGTCATGATCTCGTGGCCCGGGCAGAACGGGCACTTCTCGATGTCGTCCGGGGTCGTCATCTCGCAGGGCTTGCCGAAGTCGGTCGGCCGCAGCGCCCTGTCGGTGGCGACGTCCACCCACGACCCGGTGACTATGTCCTGCCGCAGCTCCGCCATGCCGAACCCGCCTATCCCTCCGTGTAGGTGCGCCCCTGCCCGAAGTCCTCGTAGATGTTCGCCGGCCCCGCCCCCTGGTAGGAGCCCTCGTCCCAGGCGACGTCCAGCGGCGTCCTCCTNNCGCGAATCACCAGCGACATCGACCCGATCACGCAGCCGGTGCCGACCGTCACCCCCCGCAGGATGGTCGCTTTCTCGCCGATCCAGACGTTGTTGGCGATGACGACGTGCTCCTTGCGGATGCCCTGGCTGCGGATGCTCATCCCGGGGTCGAGGAACCAGTGGTCGAAGTCGACCACGTAGATGTGGTCCGCCCAGAGGTTCTCGTCGCCCACCTCGATATGATTGTAGCAGTTGATGGTGTTCTTGCCGCCGAACGTGCACTTCCTGCCTATCCGCAGCGTTCCCTCGTGCGCCCGGAACGCGCAGCCCTCGCCGATCCAGGTGAACCCGCCGATGGTGAACCTGGCCCCTCTGCCCTTGCTGATGTCGTAGTGCCGGGGCAGGAAGACATACCCCTCAGTCTCTATCCCGGGGTGCAGGAGCTTGAACTTGCAGAAGCGGTAGAACGAACGGAAGTAGTTGAAAGAGTACATCCGGTTGCGGATTATGAAGCGCGCGTTGCGGACCAGCCAGCTGCCGCCGCCCGACGGCTCGAACCGCTCCGGCACCTCCGGCATACCCCGCTGCGCGTCCCCCGTTACCAACTCGGTCTCCACAAGCGCCCCCTAGCCGGCCTTACGGGCGTAGAGGAGCATGTTGTAGAACCAGGACGAAGGGACGAACGGGTATATGCGCTCATCGAGCCTGTTCAGCTTGAGGAAGGTGTTGTAGGACCAGTAGCGCCAGCGGAAGGTGATGTTCCCCTCCTCCAGCGTGTTCTCTATGGTCCGAGTGATCCAGCCGACGAAGCTGGAGGTGAACTCGTCGGCCTCGAAGCGTGCCTCCGCGAAGCCTGCCTGGCGAGCCACCATGCACACACGCGCGGGGCGGAACGTGTGGATGTCCACGACCTTCTCGTAGGAGCGCACGTCGTCGGCTTCCCCGTCGGAGGCGCCGTTGTCCCTCAGCCTCGCCGGCACGCCGCCGAAGTAGCCTCCCAGCCTCGAGTAGAGCTTCACGGCCGCCGCGGTTCCGTTGCGGGCCACCTGCCCCATGAGGTCGCCCGTGCGCGTGGGCTCCCCCGCCAGCATGCAAATCCCACCGGGCTTGAGCACCCGGTGGATCTCCGACAGGGCGGCGGAGATGTCGGGGATGTGATGGAGGATCGCGTGGCCGATGACCATGTCGAACTCTTCATCGTCGTAGTCCAGGCGCTCGAGCTCGGAGCGTTTGGCCTGGACCGTGATCCCGAGCTCCCCCGCGTTGTGGCGGCAGGTGTCGACCATCCCCTGGCTGATGTCGCAGGCGTAGAGCTCCCTGATCAGGCTGTCGTACAGGCACAGGTTCAAGCCCACATAGCCGGTTCCGCATCCCACCTCGAGCAGCTTGTCCACGTGCGGGAACGGGCCGCCCAGCGCCTTCTCGAACTTGTTGCGCACGCGCAGCGCGTTCTCAGCGTCGTAGGCGATGCCCCACTTGTTGTCGTACTTGTTGCTCTCCACGTCGTGGAAGAGCTCGTTGGCTTTTCTAAGGTCAACTTCCATATGGAGATGATAGCAGATTGAGCGGGGGCCACCGGAGCGCGGTCATCTCCCCGGAATACACCGACGCCGGGCACGAGGCCCGGCGTCGAGTGCTACTCTCCAAGAGTGTTGCTCCTGGTTACTGCTTTACTTCCTTGATGCCCATCAGGCTCGCCGAGATGACGTAGCGCTGGATCTGGGCGGTTCCCTCGTAGATCTGCATGATCTTGGCGTCACGCATGTACTTCTCGACGGGATAGTCCTTCATGTAGCCGTAGCCGCCCA
>PMJJ01000119.1:8754-24613 GCA_003157385.1 Actinomycetota bacterium
TCCTCGAACGCCGCCCTGGCGACGCCCACGGCGAGGGCTGCGACGCCCGCGCGTGTCTGGTCGAGGGTGAGCATGACGGTCACGAACGCGCTGCCGGGCGCACCCAGCATGTCCTCCTTGGGGACCTTCACGTCCTCGAAGAAGACCTCTGCCGTGTGGGACGCCCTGATGCCCAGCTTGTCCTCGTGCTTGCCCATGGTGATGCCGTCTGACTTGCCGTCCACGATGAAGCCCGAGAGGCCCTGATCGGTCTGGGCGAAGACGGTATATACGTCGGAAATGCCGCCGTTGGTGATGAAGCACTTCTGCCCGTTGAGGATGTAGTTGTCACCATCCGCCTTGGCGTTGGTGCTGATGGCCGAGACGTCGCTGCCGGCACCGGGCTCGGTCAGAGCGAACGCGGCGAGCTTTGCTGTCTTCTCGTGGCACAGCCTCGGCAGCCACTTCTCCTTCTGCTCCTGTGTCCCGGCGATCTGGATGGGAGCGGTCGCGAGGTTGTTGGCGCCGATGCTCGTCGCGAGGCCGGCGCAGCCCCATGCCATCTCCTCGAATACCATCGCGCTGGTCAGCGGGTCGAGTCCGCCTCCACCAAATTCCTCGGGGATACCAGCGCTGGTCAGCCCTGCCTGGCACGCCTTCGGAAGGATTAGGTCCTGCGGGAATTCACCCTTCTGGTCCCACTCCGCCGCTATCGGGCGAAGCTCGTTCAGTGCAAAATCATGCGCCATGTCTATGGCTGCTCTTTGCTCTTCGGTCAGTTCAAAGTCGATCACTGTTTCCTCCTTTCAGGAAAACTTACGGTTAGACCTGATTCAAGCGCGGCTATCTTATCAGTATTTGAGCCGCGCGCGCCAGCGGCGGTCCCGCCGCTGCGCTTTCACCGGGCCGGAATGGACTATTTTCCCTTGAACTCGGCCTTGCCCGGGCCCTGCTCGATGAACGTGCGCATGCCGATCTTCTGGTCCTCAGTCGAGAAGCACAGGGCTATTCCCTGCGCCTCGATGACCAGGCCGTCTTCCAGCGCGCAGTTCATGCCCTTGTTGACGGCTTTCTTGGCCATGGCCAGCGCGAAGGGCGGGTGCTTGGTCGCGTACCTCTTGGCGACTTTCTGCGCCTGCGCGATGACGGCGGCGCCGTCTCCCTCGACCACCTTGTCGGCCAACCCGTAGGCGAGGCAGGTCTTGGCGTCGTAGAAGCGGCCGGAGAAGATCAGCTCCTTGGCCTTGGCGGGACCGATGAGGCGCGGAAGCCTCTGGGTGCCGCCGGCCCCCGGGATGATGCCCAGCAGGATCTCGGGAACGCCGATCTGGGCCGTCTCGCCGACGAACCTCCAGTCGCAGGCCAGCGCCAGCTCGCAGCCGCCCCCGAGTGCGAACCCGTTGATGGCCGCGATGACCGGCTTCATCACGTTCTCGAGCCTGGAGAGCGCGCCCTGGGCACCGCCGATGATCTTGGAGACTATCATCGGGGTGGCCTCNNGCCATCTCCTTGATGTCCGCGCCGGCCGCGAAGACCCGCTCGCCGCCCGTAAGCACGACCGCCCTGACGTTGTCGTCGAAGTTGAGCTCATCAGCGCACATGCCTATCTCGATGAAGACCTGGCTGTTGAGCGCGTTGACCTTGGGCCGGTCGAGCAGCACGGTCGCGACGTAGTCCTCGACCGTCACTTTGAGAAATTCGAAATCGTATGCCATCCACAACACCTCCGATTGTCGAGACCGGGAGTCTCTGCATGCTCGCCACGAGCGGAAACGCCGCAATTCTATCACAAGAAAAATACGCAAAAGGGGGACAGTCCCATTTTTGTGTCAGAGCGAGCGGATGTAATCCACGATCTCGGAGGTCGGAGTGCCTGGCGTGAAGAGCCTGGCGACCCCGAGGGCCTCCAGAGCCTCGATGTCTTCCTCGGGTATGATGCCCCCGCCAACCACCTTGATGTCCCCGGCACCCCGCTCGCGCAGCATCTCCACCACCCTGGGAAAGACGGTCATGTGGGCTCCGGACAGAATGGACAGCCCGACCACGTCGACGTCCTCGTCGACGGCGGCCTGCACGATCTGCTCCGGCGTCTGGTGCAGGCCCAGGTAGATCACTTCCATCCCGGCGTCGCGCAACGCGCGGGCCACCACCTTGGCGCCGCGGTCGTGGCCGTCCAGGCCGGGCTTGGCCACCAGCACTCTGTGGGTCTTCTTTTCGCTCAACTTCCACTCCTGATCGATGCAAGTATTGGCCGGCGCTCCTAGTAGATCGGGCGCTCCTTGTACTCCCCGAAGACTTCCTTGAGGACCCCCACGATCTCGCCCTGCGTCAGGTGCGCCCTGGCGCACTCGATTATCGCCGGCATCAGGTTGTCACTGCCCTCGGCCCGCCGCCTCAGCTCTGACATGGCGTCGTCCGCCGCGGGCTGATCGCGCTCGGCGCGCACCCTGCGCACTGACGCCACCTGCTCGGTCTCCAGCGCCGGGTCGATCTTCAACAGCTCGATGTCGACAGCCTCGTCACTGTGCTCGAACCTGTTCATCCCGACGATGATCCGCTCGCCACGCTCGATCTCCATCTGGTAGCGGTAGGCCGCGTCCGCGATCCTGCGCTGGAAGTAACCCTTCTCGATCGCCTCCAGCACGCCGCCCTCGGCCTCTATCTCGTCGAAGCAGGCGAGGCACTCGGACTCCATCCTGTCCGTCATCGCCTCCACGAAGTACGAGCCCGCGAGCGGGTCGATGGTGTTGGACACGCCCGTCTCGTAGCCGATGATCTGCTGCGTGCGCAGCGCGATCTCGGCCGCCTTCTCGCTGGGGAGCGCCAGCACCTCGTCCATGGAGTTGGTATGCAGAGACTGGGTCCCTCCCAGCACCGCGGCGAGGCCCTCGTAGGCGGTGCGGACTATGTTGTTCTCGGGCTGCTGCGCGGTGAGCGAGCAACCGGCCGTCTGGGTGTGGAACCTCAGCAGCAGCGACTCCTCCTTCTTCGCTCCGAACCTCTCCTTCATCACGCGGGCCCAGATGCGCCTGGCCGCGCGATACTTGCCGATCTCCTCGAAGAAATCGACGTGCGAGTTGAAGAAGAACGAGAGCCTGGGAGCGAATTCGTCGACATCGAGCCCGGCCTCGACGCCAGCCTGCACGTAGGCAATGCCGTCGGCCAGCGTGAACGCGAGCTCCTGCGCCGCTGTCGAGCCCGCCTCGCGGATATGGTACCCGCTGATGCTGATGGTGTTCCAGCGCGGCACCTCGGCCGCGCAGAACCGCATGATGTCGGTGATTATCCGAAGCGAAGGCCTGGGAGGGAATATCCACGACTTCTGCGCGATGTACTCCTTGAGGATGTCGTTCTGGATGGTGCCGCCCATCTCGTCGAAGGACGCCCCCTGGCGCTCTCCCGTCACGAGGTAGAAGGCCAGCAGGATGCTCGCCGGGGCGTTGGTCGTCATCGAGGTGGTGATGCTCGCCAGCGAGATGCCGTCGAAGAGGGCCTGCATGTCGAGAACGGAGTCGATCGCCACGCCGCAGCGCCCGACCTCCCCCTCGGCCATCGGGTCGTCCGAGTCGCGCCCCATGATCGTCGGCATGTCGAACGCGACCGACAGGCCTGTCTGGCCATGCTCCAGCAGGAACTTGTAGCGCGCATTGGTCTCCCTGGCGGTGCCGAACCCGGAGAACTGCCGCATGGTCCAGAGCCTGCCGCGGTACATGTTGGAGCGTATCCCGCGCGTGTAGGGAAACTCACCGGGGAAGCCGAGGTCGCGCTCATAGTCGAGGCCGGAGATGTCGCCGGGGCCGTAGAGAGGCTCCACCTGCTCGCTGGAGACGGTCACGAAGTGGTCGTCACGCTCGCCTTCCTCGCCGTAGGTCTCTCGCAGCCAGCGTTCTTTTTCGGCCCGGTACTCCCGTTCGTCCATATCAGAACTCTATCCCTTCCCGCATCCCCACGCCCGCGTCGTAGCAATGCTTCACTTTCTTCATCTCGGTGATGAGGTCCGCCCTCTCGCAGAACTCGGCCGGCGCGTAGCGGCCCGTCAGGACCACCTCAACGCCCGAAGGACGCTCGTCGATGAGCGGCAGGACCTCGGCGACCTTCAGCACCCCGAGCTCCACCGCGACGTTGACCTCGTCTAGGATGACGATGTCCCACTCGCCGCCCATTATCGCTTTTCGCGCGAGGTCGAGCCCTTCGTGTGCCAGCCGCAGATCCTCGTCCGAAGGCTCATCCTTCTTCACGAAGGTGTCCAGGCCCGACTGCACCAGCGTGAAGCTGTCGGGGAGCATCTTCGAGGTCGCCACCTCACCGTACTCGCGCCCCTTCAGGAACTGGACCATGAAGACCCTGAAACCCTTACCGATGGCGCGCATCGCGAGCCCGATGGCGGCGGTGGTCTTGCCCTTTCCGTCTCCCGTGTATATCTGGACCAGCCCCTGCTCCATATGCCTTCTCTCTCGTTCGGCGCCGTTTCTGTGCGAAAAACCTCGAAAAGTATATCAAAAACCGGTTTTGAGAACGGTGCCGCGGGCAGTAGCGTCGAACTATTTGTGGGCTCGTTCCGCGAGGGACGGGCCTCGCCTTGACGAAGGCTTTCCAGGACCGCAAGAGCGATGGAGACGGGATGAGGGCAGGCACTTTGCCAGTCAAAGAAGCGATGATGGGCCGGCGACGGCTGAAAAAGACGTACCTGTACATAAGGCGGGCCGACAAGAGGCGGGTTGTCCTCCTGTTCTCGGCCTGCTTTCTGGTGATCATGCTGATGTTCCTTTTCGGTTACCTGTTCATCCAGGACATCGCCCTCTCAGGGCACGTCTTCCCGGGCGTGACCGTCGACGGCAACGCGGTCGGAGGCATGACGCGCGAGGCCGCGAAGTCGGTCGTCTCCTCGGCCATCGCGGCCAAGATATCCGCCCCGCTGGTCGTCAGCTACAAGGACAACAACTTCAAGCTGAACCCTGGCAAGATCGGCGTGTCCGTCGACGTCGACAAGATGGTAGACGAGG
Source organism: Actinomycetota bacterium (assembly GCA_003157385.1). GTDB lineage: Bacteria > Actinomycetota > Geothermincolia > Fen-727 > Anoxymicrobiaceae > FEN-680. The sequence goes on from PMJJ01000119.1 coordinate 13,737, forward strand.
CCATGAAGAAGGGCAGCCAGCAGAACATGATCGCCCGCATGTGGCGCCGCTTCATGAACAGGCCGGTCAACGCCAACATCGCCGTGATCCTCAAGTACGACCACGCAGGGCTCAAGAGTTTTGTGACCGACGTCGCCAGCACGCTGGACTACGCCGCTCGCAACGCCAGCATCGACATGTCCAAGGGCTATCCGGTCCTGTCGAGCTCGAAGAACGGGCGAAGCGTGAAGCAGGGCGAGCTCACCACGATGATCGTGGCCGCGCTCCCCAAGGGCCAGCACAGCCTCCAGGTACCGGTGACGATACTGACGCCCAAGGTCAACGAGAGCGACATAGGTCCGATAGTGGTGGTGAAGCAGTCCGAGCACAAGCTGTACCTCTACAATGGCGAGAAGCTGGTGGACTCCTACGCGGTCGCGGTCGGCCAGCCCAAGTACCCGACCCCCACCGGCACCTTTGAGATACTGGACAAGAAGAAGGACCCCTGGTGGTACCCGCCCAAGTCCGACTGGGCCAAGAACCTGAAGCCCATCCCACCCGGCCCTGGCAACCCGCTCGGCCCGTACTGGATGGACCTGGGCAACGGCGTCGGGATACACTCCACGCCCGACGAGGCCTCGCTGGGCTACTCCGCCTCGCACGGCTGCATCAGGATGTCGGAGTGGTCGGCCCAGCAGCTCTTCAGCGCCGTCAACAAGGGAACACCTGTCTACATCGTGCCCTAGCCTGGCTGTGCAGACGCCATATTGGCCAGGGCCACCGCACCGATATACTCCTCTACTTTGCCGTTGCGCGACGTGTCCGCGAGCCTGAGCTCGCGCGGGAAGTAAAGGGCTCCGTAGGACACGCCGCCGCCCAGGTGAGCAAGCGTCCGGTAGATGAGGTTGCCGGTGACGCCGTCGGGCGCGATGACGCAGTTGGCCCAGCCCAGAGCCTCCTCCACCATGATGTTGAAGTGGCACACGTCGGGCTCGGAGGCGGCCAGCTCCCCCCGCTCTATGCTCCTGGCGATCTCGGGTGACCTGTAGCGGTCCTCGGAGCGGCCGGCAGAGAGCACGCCTATCCTCGGCTTCCAGTCGAGCAGCGCGCAGAAGTCTCGCATGTCGCCGGTGAGCGCGCGCATCGACTCCATGGTGCCGCCCTCGTCAACCCCCACCGGGCCCAGCAGGAACGGCTCGCCGCCGGGGCGCGTGACCAGCGCGATGCGCCGGAACTTGTCCCCGGGGTTGCGCCGGGAGAGCTCGGTGAGGAACCCGGCGGAAGATAGCGACCCCCTGACCGCGCCGTCGATGGAGCCGCCATAGATCGCGTCCAGGAGAGCAGCAGATGTGCGGTAAACCTTGACCGGGCAGAAAGTGACGCCGGCGAGAACCTCGCCCTCGCGCACGTCTCCATCCAGCAGCCCGATGCCGATGGTCGGATTGCCGGTCGTCTTCCTGATAATGTCCGCGAGCTCCATGAAAAGACTGTAGCAGAATTACGCGAGTGTAGCGCTGGCAATCAACGCAAAAGGGGGACTGTCCCCTTCTTGCGTTCAGCGTTTGCGGGCGTAATAGTCTCGCAGCATCGCCAGGGTCTCGATGGTCTCCTCCGGCGTCTCGAAGATCGGGTACTCCATCCGGCTCTGCACGTCGTTGGTGTAATCGCACTGTGACAGCAGGCACAGCGCGACCGGTTTGCCGTGCTTGAACATCAGCTCGCCGATCTCCGGGTAGGGCTCGCGGGACATCGCGGCGTACGCACCTGTGTACTTTGCGTCCGACCTGCGCAGTAGCACGATGGCCACGCCGTCGATGTCCTCCTGCTCGAGGATCTTGTCGACCGCGTAGAGGATCGCGTTGGTGGAGAGGACGTCGCCCAGGTCCAGCGGGTTGCCCAGCCTGATGACGTCCGAGCGCACGCGCTCCCTGAAGCCGGCGATTATATCTTCCGATAGCGACGGGAACACGAAGCCCTTCTTGAATGCCTCGTCCGAGCAGAGCACAGTATAGCCGCCGGCCTGAGATATGACGGCGATGCGGTTTCCGCGCATCGGCGGCATCTCGAACGCGCGGGCCATGTCCATCAGCTTGCGGATCTCACTGACGCGGATCACGCCGGCCTGCTTCAGTGCGCCGTCCAGCACCTTGTCGTTGTTGGCCAGCGCGGCGGTGTGGCTGGCCGCGGTCTTGGCCCCTACCTCGGTGGTGTTCGCCTTGTAGATGATCAGCGGCTTGGTGAGCCGGGAGGCGACCTCGAGCAGTTCGCGGCCGCGCACCACGCTCTCCAGGAACATGCATATGACGCCGGTGCCCGGGTCCTCGCCCAGGTACTCCAGGAAGTCGAGCTCGTCCATGTTGACCTTGTTGCCCACCGACACGAACTTGTTGAAGCTCGAGTACGAATTGTCCAGGAACATGATGAGGCTCATCCCCACGCCGCCCGACTGGCTGACGATGGAGATGCGGCCGGCCTCTCTCTTGCGGAACGTGAGGAACGGAAGGCAGAGGCCGTTCTCGGCGTTGATGAGTGTGAGCCCGTTGGGGCCGACGAAACGGATGCCGTGTTCGATCGCCTTCTGCGCGATGATGCGGGTTAGCTCCTCGCCCTCCTCGCCCAGCTCGGAGAATCCGCCCGAGGGGATCGCGAGGCGCTTGATGCCATTGCGGGCACAGTCATCCATTATCCCGGGTACCGCGGATGCCGGCACGAACGCGACGGCAAGGTCCACCGGGCCGGGGATCTCGTCAAGGGAGGCGTAGCCCTTGAGCCCGAGGACGTCCTCGCCACGCGGGTTCACCGGGTATACCTTGCCGGCGAATTCCCAGGTGAGGAGGTTCTGGACGATGTTCTTGCCCATATTGCGCTCGCTGGCGGACGCTCCGATGACCGCCACGCTGTCGGGGTAGAACATCTTGCGGATGTTTTCGTCCATTTGTCCGTCCTCGCTCAGCACAATGGTGACGCCGGAGGCGCCACCGCGCGTAAGTATCCCACTGGGATGCGGAAAAAGCAATGTAAGGTAATAGTGGAAACGCTGATGAGTTCAAGGAATCGGCTTGATTCCAGTGTTGAGCATTTCGATAAGCGCGTTAACGTCGTCGCGCGCAGTATTTCTTTCTCAACCTTGCTTAAGTCACGCTGTGACGAAAGCGTAAATCAATACCACTGCGAGGAGTGCGACAACCAGAATCGTCACATAGATGTTCTTCACCAAGATACCCTCGGAGCCAACAAAACTCGAACCAGCTTGGCGTTTCAACTTGATGTAATCATGGTTAAGGCTCACAAGGAACACAACACACACCAATGCGAGAATCTCTGCACCGAAACCCAGAAACAGCGCCACGAGGCCGGGGAAAGAGTCCCCCACGATACTAGGTAAGAAGAATGCGGCTAAGCTTATAGCCAGTAGTACAATCACGATGTATCTTCGTCTGGCGCCTCGTTTTGTGAAGATGCCGATGTTTTCTTGAACGCTGTTGCCGCTCAAGACTGAAACATAATACTGACGGTGAGTCCTTTTCGGTTTGTCGCTCATCACAAGGCCTCAGTCTGCGCTAGAGTCATCTGTGCTTTCTGACAAGCCAAGAGATTCAGCCACCAGCTCCATCAGGTCGATGACAGGAAGCCCGGCGCCCGCGGCGGCCGCGTCGGTGAGGTTCATCTCGCAGAACGGGCAGCAGGTGACCAGGGCTTCTGCACCGGTCTCGACAGCCTCCGCCTGGCGCTCGCCGGCGATGGCGACCGCGGTGTCGGTGTGTCCGGTCCGCAGGCCTCCCCCGCCGCCACAGCAACGCGCGTTGGTACCGATTCGCGCCATCTCCACGACCTCTATGCCTGGGATGGACGCCAGCACGCTCCGCGGCGCNNGATGAGCGAGTCGACCGCCTCCGAGGCGTGCAGGACCTCGACGTCGAAAGGCACGACCCTGGGGTACTCGTGCTTCATGATGCCGAAGCAGCCCGCGCAAGCCGTTATTATCTTGCTCACTCCGAGCGAATTAACCTTATCTATGTTTCTCGCCGCCTGGGCCAGGAAGACGTCCTTCATGCCGACGCGCATGGCGGTGCTGCCGCAGCAGATCTCCTCGCGGCCCATGATGCCGAAGTCAACTCCGGCGGCGAGGAGCACCCGGGCGGTGGCCAGCGCCACCTTCTGCATGTTGGGGAGGTAGGCCGCGGTGCATCCCGGGTAGTAGAGCACGTCGGCCTTCTGCCTGGGCAGGACCTTCACCTTGCCCTTGACCCCGCGCGACCAGCGGTCCCTCTGTGCCCGGGGCATCTGCCAGGGGTTATCGTAGTTCTCGACGCTCTTTACCATATCGGCCTGCGCCTCGAGCGGGCCCTCGCCCTGGGCGACCATCACGTCGCGGAGCAGGTTGATCAACTCGGTCAGCCTCACGCCCATCGGACACCGCACCGCGCACGAGTAGCAGGCGGAACAGAAGTAGAGGACCTCAGGTCGGAGGACCTCTGCGCGGTCGCCGGTGAGAACCATGCGGACGATCTCGCGCGGGCTCAGCTCCGAGAACTCGGCAACGGGGCATGACGCCGTGCAGGTGCCGCACTGCAGGCACGAGCGGACCTTGTCGCCAACCGGCGAGCCGGCGACCAGCTCTTCGAAGAACTCGCCGGTCAGCTCGGTTATCGGTCCCTTCTTGTCAGAGGGCATCGCTCGCTCCTCGATCGCTACGTGTCCGACATCTCACGGGTCAAGTATTCCAATATGAGGGCACGGAGCGCAATGAACTCCGGCTCGGTGCGGCCCCTCGGGTACTTCATCGAGTTGGTGAAAGTGTCCACGACCCGCGCCGGCCGCTTCGAGAGTCCGATGATGTCGCCGCCCAGGAAGACCGCCTCGTCCACCGAGTGCGTAACGAACACCACCGTGGTGCCGGTCCGCTGCCAGACCTCGACCAGGAACTCCTGCATCCCGTTGCGAGTCTGCGCGTCCAGCGACGCGAACGGCTCGTCCATTAACAGGATGCGCGGCTCGACCGCCAGGGTGCGCGCGATCGCCACCCTCTGCTTCATGCCGCCGGACAGCTCGCGCGGGTACAGGTCCTCGTGCCCGGTGAGCCCCACCGTCTGCAGGTAGCCCTCGGCCTTGCGGCGCGCCTCGCCGCCGGGCATGCCCACTATGTCGAGTCCGAAGCTGACGTTCTTGAGCACGGTGCGCCAGGGGAAGAGCGCGTACTCCTGGAAGACCACGCCGCGCTCCGGCCCCGGTCCGGTCACCGGCACGCCCTCGAACAGAACCTCCCCCGCCGTCGGCATCTCCAGGCCGCCGATGAGGCGCAGCAGCGTGGTCTTGCCGCAGCCGGACGGGCCCACCAGGCAGGTCAGGCTCCCGGGCTCGATCTCCAGGTTGATGGAGTCGAGCACCTCGAGCTCCCTGCCCGTCTTCTTCTCTATGAATGTCTTGGACAGGCCGCGTAGCGACAGCGCCCGCCCTGTCGTCTTCATCGCCATCTGAGCAACCTCTTCTCACCCAGCCTGATGAGCCAGTCGATGAGGAACCCGACCACTCCGATCACCACCATGCCCGCGACCAGCAGGTCGTAGCGGGCAAGGTCCCGGGCGGTCATTATCATGTAGCCGAGGCCATAGCCGTTCTTCACCCCGATGAGCTCGGCCGCGATCAGCGTCATCCAGGCGATTCCCATGCCGATGCGCATACCGGTGATTATCGAGGGCATCGAGCCCGGCACCAGCACGCGCGCCAGTATGGTCCGCTTGCGTGCGCCCAGCGTCCGGGCGGCTTCCACCAGGTGCGGGTCGACGGACTTCACCCCCGAGACGGTGTTCAGCAGTATCGGGAAGAACGCCCCCAGGAAGACTATGAAAGCCGACGAGGCCAGCCCCAGGCCGAACCATATGAGCGCCAGCGGCGCCCAGGCCAGCGGCGGGATCGGACGTATCGCCTCCACCAGCGGGTCGACTATCACGCTCGCCAGCGGCCAGGCGCCCATCGCTATTCCCAGCGGGACCGCGATGACGAACGCCACCGCGAACCCGGTGAACACCCGCGCCAGGCTCGCCAGCAGATGTCCCTGGAGGTGGTAGCCGGGAGGAAGACCGGTGGCGATCAGCTCGTAGATGCCCCTTACAGCCTGCACCGGCGTCGGCGTCTTGCCGAGCCAGCCCAGCCCTGCCAGCAGCTCCCACAGCGCGAGCGCTACCAGGGGCGGGACGATCTTCCACCATCTGCTCACCGGCCACTCCCGCCGGTGAACGACGTGTCAACCAGCGAGCGCGTGAACGCGGCCGTGTCCTTCTGCTTCACGACCCCCGACTTTTTCATGAAGTCGACGTAGCTCTGGATGGCCTTCACGCTGGGAACGTAGGCGTACTTGATGTTCTTCATGGCCACCCGCGTAATCGAGGTGTCCTGGCCGGTCCAGAGGTGGGCCATGTCGGCGGCCTCGAGCTTGTTGGCGTTGATGTAGTCCGTGGCCTTGATGTGCGCGGCGATGAAGCGCTTCACGGTGTCGGGGTTGTCCTTGAGAAACTTGGAGTCGACCACCACCATGCAGCAGGGGTGATCGGGCAGGATCTTGGCGGACGTTATCAGCACGCGCCCGGCGTTCTGCGCCACGGCCATCGTCGGGTACGGCTCCCAGACCACCGCCGCGTCGATCTGCCCGCTCGCCAGTGACGCGATCATGTCGGGTGGCTTGACCACTATTATGTTGACCTCTGCCGGGTCGACCCCCGCCTCGTCAAGCGCCTTGTGGAGAATGAAGTCCTGCATAGTGGAGACGCCGGGGATGGCCACGGTCCTGCCCTTGAGGCCGTTGACGTCGGCGATGTCCAGGCCGGGCCGCACCACGATGGAACTGCCGATCGTGTTGGCCTGCGCGACGATCTTGATGTCGGCCATGCCCTGGGAGGCGAAGGTGATAGCGGGCGCCGCACCCACATAGCCCATGTCGAGCTGCCCCGCCGAGAACGCGCTCATCTCCTCGGGTCCGGCGCTGAACGCGCCCACCTCGCGGACGTCGAGCCCCTCCTGGGTGAAGAACCCCTTCTCGCGGGCCACGTAGTAGGCGAGCTGGTGCATATCGGTGCTCAGGTAACCGACGCGCACCACCCTGGTCGCACTCGTGCCCGAACCGCAGCCGGTGAGAAGGCCGGCGCAGATCGCGCAGAGCAGCAGCAAGGCTACCGACATGGCTCTTATGCGGCTCACTTTTCTAAACCCCTCGCTCGTCGACGTACGTTGCGCTCTATCTTCTCGACGTTTCTTCAAGATGTGGCCTTCGGCACACCTGTCTGATCAGGATGGTTCCTCCCGTTACGCGCCTGACGTCGCGTAACGTCCGTCACTGCCTGCGGGGCACTCCTTCAAACAGTTGAAACAGAAATACTGGAAGCCTATCGACTGCGCCTGGTAGAGGCGCCAGTACGCCGGATCGACCAGCATCGCCTTGCGCTCGTCCGGGCTCGCNNGAGCCCAGGCTCGGGTGCAGCACCAGGTTGTTGCGCCCGAACGTCCCCAGCCCTGCAGCGATTGCCGCGTGCCTCATCGAAACGTCGGCGACCCCTCCCTGCGTCTCCTTCGACATCGGCAGAGGGTACGACACCGGCACGGTCATCGCCCGCCCGCCCAGCTCGCGCTCGACGAAGGTCGCCACGCGGTAGTTGACGCCTCGCGAGAAATCCATCAGGTCCAGGCGCCCGTTCATTGCGACCTGCATGCTGTCGCTCTCGCAGGAGGACAGCTCCCTGAACGCCATCACAATCATCGAGGAGATCTTCGGGAACACGGTCTGGATCCCCGGGGAGCGCGGGCTTTCGTAGACCGCGGGGTCCGCGATACCGACGTCCTCCGCCCCCAGGTCCAGCGCCAGCCGCTCTATCCGCTCTCTTGCTTCGCTCATCTCAGCAACCCCTCGATGTTCGCCACGATCTGCTCGTCGTCGTAGATCTCGGTCGACGCCGCGCCCCCCAGGCAGGCGACCGCGCACGACCCGCAACCCTTGCACAAAGCCTCGTTGACCACGGCCACCCCGTCCTCCAGGACCAGCGCCGCGTACGGGCAGGCCAGCACGCAGAGCCCGCAGCCCCTGCACTGCTCGACGTCCACCCGGCAGATGCCCGCCTCCACCAGCACCTTCCCCCGGTCCAGCAGGGCTATCGCCTCGGAGGCCGCCGCGCCCGCCTGCGCCACGGTGTCCGGTATGTCCTTGGGCCCCTGGCAGCAGCCCGCCAGGTAGATGCCGTCCCTCACCGATTCGGCCGGGCGCAGCTTGGGATGGGCCTCGCTGAAGAAGCCGTCCGCCCCCACCGGGATGCCCAGCACCCGCGCGAGCTCCGCCGAGCCGCCTGAGGGGACGAGGCCGGTCGCCAGCACCACCATGTCCACCGGCAGTTCCACCGCGCGCCCCAGCAGCGTGTCCTCGGCGATCACCTTGAGCGAGCCACCGAGCCTGACGACGTCGGCACACTTGCCGCGCACGAAGAAGACTCCCTCGTCGCGGACCCGGCGGTAGAACTCCTGGTAGCCTTTTCCGAACGCGGTGATGTCTATGTAGAACTCGCTCACCTGCGCGCCGGTCTTCTCGCGGGCCAGGTACGCCTGCTTCATCGAGTACATGCAGCATACCCGCGAGCAGTACTCGTTGGCATTCTCGTCGCGCGAGCCTATGCAGTGCAGGAATGCGATGGACGAAGGCTCGGTGCCGTCTGGTAGCAGCAGCTTGCCGCCGGTCGGACCCGAGGCCGAGAGCATCCTCTCGAACTGCAGGCCGTCCACGACCTCGGGGTATCGCCCGTAGCCGAACTGCATCATCGCCGCGGCGTCGAAGAGATCGAAGCCGGTGGCCACCACCACGGCGCCCACCTCGATCTCGCGGACCCCGTCGGCCATCTCCAGGTCTATCGCCCCCGCGCCGCAGACCTCCAGGCACGGCGACTTGCACTTGCCCCTGGTGACCATCAGGCACGAAGCGGGGTCGACCGCCGCGGCCAGTGGCACTGCCTGCGGAAAAGGCATGTATATCGCGGAGCGCTTCGACAGCCCGGCGTCGAACTCGTCGGGCACGCGGCCGGCCATCACGCAGGCTTCCACGCAATCGCCGCAGGCTGTGCACTTTGACAAGTCCACGCGCCGCGCCGCGGTCCGTACCTTAGCCGTGAAGTTGCCGACGAAGCCGGTGAGTTCCTCGACCTCGCTGGTGGTGAGTATCTCGATGTCGGACGCACGCGCCGCCTCGACCATCTTGGGGGTCAGTATGCAGGCCGAGCAGTCGAGCGTGGGGAACGTCTTGTCGAGCTGCGCCATGTGGCCGCCGATGCTGGGGGAGCGCTCGACCAGGTAGACCTTCTTGCCGGAGTCGGCCAGCTTGAGAGCCGCCTGGATGCCGGCGATGCCCCCGCCGATCACCAGCACCGCCTGGGTCACCGGGAACTCGCGCCCGGCAAGCTCGCGGTGCAGGGACACCTTGGCGACCGCCCCGCTTATCAGGGAGCAGGCCTTGTCGGTCGCGGCGACGCTGTCCTCGTGCACCCAGGAGCACTGCTCCCGGATGTTGGCCATCTCCAGCAGGTAGGGGTTGAGCCCAGCGGATGATAGCGCGGCGCGGAACGTCGGCTCGTGCATCCTGGGGGAGCACGCCGCGACCACCACGCGGTCGAGGCCCAGCTCCTCGATGTCCTTTCTGACGAGGGCCTGCCCGGGGTCGGAGCACATGTAGCTGTAGTCGCGGGTGACGGTGACGCCGGGGAGACATGAGGCGCGCTCTGCGACCGCGTGGCAGTCGACCACGCCGTCGATGTTAGTGCCGCAGTGGCAGATGTATACGCCTATCCTGCTTGCCATCCGGCTCCGTCTCCCGTTTTCAGCCGGGCACGCCCGGCCTGTTCTTGTAAGCGCAACTCGAAATATAGCGCCAGGAAATTTGCGGTGAGCTCCTTGAGTCTGGTCAGCAGCGACTGGGCCTCTGCCTGCGAGTCCCGGCCGGACTCAACCTCTATTCTAAGCGTCTTGGCCAGGCCAGTCACGCCCGCGTAGCCCGACGCCAGCTCCTCCAGTCCGGCGGCCTGAAGCAGGCCCGAGCCCGCCTGCGATTCCAGGAAAGGAAGCCTGTCCCAGGCCACGTCGAGGAACATTCGGATCTTCTCCGGCTCCCAGACCTTGACGCCGATCTTCCAGGTTACGGGAGTCTTCTCCAGGCCGAAGCCGACTATGCGCGCATTGGAGACCTGGCACTTGATCTCTTGAATGCAGGTTTTGGGGTCAGACCCCCGCAAAGTCAGAATATCAGGCTTCGTTGGAGCAAGACTTGCGCTTAAGGACGAAGGTCCTCGGTTCAAAGCCGGCGCGACGCCGGCGATACGACTACATCTATTCCAGTGTTTGACCAGGACGCTGGCCAGCAGCGCGTTCGATTCCGGGAACAGGGGGTGCTCGAGGTGCGGGCCGCTGGCCGAAGCCGTCCCATCCCCGAGGCGCCGCACCACGAAGGCCTGCTTTCCCTTGATGAGCCTCTCGGCTTCGTCTCGCGGCCACAGAAAGGCTGCCCGGTCCGTGGCCCCGGTATAATCCGCCACAACGCATGACTCGTCGGCCACTGACAGCACCGGGCCGCCGAAGAGCGGCGCCGCTATTGGACCGTTCGCCTCGAACACATCCAGGCCCCGCGCCGCCGGGCCGGCCGCCAGTTCCACCTCTCCGTAGACCGGGTGAAAGACCCAGCCGGAGCCGTAGGGCGCCAGGTACTTATGCTCCAGGCAGAGCGGCGCTGGCGGCTCGCGCATCACGTTCAGCATGTCGCCCTCGATCAAGCTGAAGGGAGCGAACGGCTCGAGGTCCACCTCAGAGAGCACCAGGTACGCTCCGGCGCACGAGCCGTGGTACTGGCCGCCGGAGCGCACGAAGTCCTCGATCTCGCG